>CAMWNK010000011.1 GCA_947175555.1 uncultured Clostridia bacterium
CCTATAAGCGCAGTAACTTCTCCTTGCTTAGCAGTAAATGACACTCCGTCCAAAACCGTCTCTCCGCTATTGTAAGCAAACGACACATTATTAAATTCGATGTCATAGCATGTAGGATTAAACTCCTGACCGCCGCCCAGTTCGGAAGTATTCTCCATTTCGTTAATGCGGTCTATATTTACCTGCAACGAGTTCATAGCCGAAAGGTTTTGCAACGTGCCTGTAAGCGGCTCGTAAATGCGCGATACTACCAGCAAGAACATAAAGAATGTGATTAGTGATATAGAGCCTTTTATCAGCAACATACCGCCGACGAGCGCAACAGTTGCGATACCGAGCTTGAGTATCATTGAGCAAGGCACCACAAACATAGCCGCGCCCAGTTCGCTCTTAATATGTCTAACCTCCAATCGCTCTATTTTCTTATTCAAGCCTTGCAAATATTTTTTTTCTGCATTATTGCTTTTTAAGTCGCGCAACGTATCCAAGCATTCCTGTATGCCATCTTCCACAATAACCTGAGCATCGGTCTGCTTACGAGTGAAATAAGTTTGCACTTTTTTTGATAAGGCTACGATTACAAGCGTTACAGGCAAAACCCATAGCGATGCAAGCGCCATGCGCCACTCAAATGCAAACATTCCTATTGCGATAATGCACGTAGATATTATCGAACCCCAGAATTGAGGCACATAATGCGACATCATCTGCTCCGTTGTCGCGCAGTCGCCCATTACGGTATTGGTAAGATCTGCCAAGTCCTTCTTGCCGAAGAACGACAGAGGTAGCTTCCTCAGCTTTTCCGCAAGGCGTATTCTCCTTATTCCCGATTCTTTATATGTGGTAAAGTAAGTTGCGTTATACTTCCACCATGCTGTCAAGAATATGAGTATCATTGCCCCAAGTGTCCCAAATGAAAACAAATAATAATGACTCGTAGGGACTGCCCCATTAAGAAAATCGTTGACAAGATAATATAATAAACTTATCGGCAGCATGAATGCGATATCTTGCGCAACGCAAGCGATCACTGCCGCCACAAAGCCTGTCGCACCTTCGCGCGAGAGCGCAAATTTTTTCATAATCGCCTTTATCATTTTACGCCTCCTTTAATCTTAATTTCTGTTCCTTTTGTCGAGACTCTCCAACTGACGGAAGTTTGATAATCCTTCCACATCTTAGCATACAGCGAACCGCTTTTTATAAGTTGGTCATGCGTGCCGACGCTCTCAACTTGCCCGTCTTTCAACACAAATATCCTATCTGCGTCTCTTACGGTCGTTAGCCTATGTGCTATCATTATTACTGTCCTATTTTTGCTCAATTCCGAAAAAGCCTTTTGCACAAGCGCTTCGTTTTCGGGATCGGCGAACGCCGTAGCCTCATCAAGTACGATTATTGGCGCGTTCTTAAGCATTACGCGCGCTATCGCTATCCTCTGCTGCTCTCCGCCCGAAAGGTAAACGCCCTTTGTACCGATGACGGTATTGATTCCATCGGGAAGTTTTGCAATAATGTCGTCGCATTGCGCCTTATGCAATGCAAGCAATACTTCTTCCTCGCTTGCATTAGGATTCGAGAGCCGCACATTTTCCAAAATGGACGTCTTGAGGAGTTTGCTGTCTTGGAAGACATAAGAAACGTTGCTCATCAGCTCTTCATACTTCATATCTTTTACGTTTACGCCGCCTATCTTGACCGCCCCTTCTTGCACGTCCCAGAATCTTGATATCAGCCCTGCCGCAGTCGTCTTTCCTCCGCCGCTCGGACCTACGAATGCGACCGTTTCCCCTGCATTTATGCGTAAATTTATACCCCTTAGCGCATCGCTTGCCGCATTGGCATAGCGAAAAGTTACATTTTCGAATTCTACGCAATTATCCTGCGGCTTTCTTCCGATTTCCACCTCCGGTAACGGATTCAGATCAAGTATAGAATGTATGCGCTCAAGAGCGTCGGACACTATCATTCCGTTTTCGCTCATATACATTACCTTGGTAAGCGCGGTAGTGATAATAGGTGTAAAAATAACGTAGAATATAAAGTTAAGCAGCACGCCTTGCGTAATTGCCTGTCCTCCGGCAAGAATCAATGCAAGCGCGATAAGAAAAGCAAACGCACTGTTGATAAGCATCGTAAACCACAACATCGGAGCACGGCACTTCTTGCAATATGACACGCAAAACTTATAATAGTTATCTATAGAGCCTTGAAATTTCTTGAACGAGTGCACTGTCTGCCCAAAAGTTTTGACTACAGGAATGCCGCGAACATATTCTACTGCTTGATTATTCATATCTTCAAGCGCGCCGTTGTATAGCTTCATATCTTCAGCCATTTTAGGACCTGCCATCTTGAACATACACAAAAAGCCCAATGCTACAGGTACGAGACTGATAAGACCAAAACGCCAATCGAATAGGAACAACATTACTATCATACCGATAGGCGTAGCGATTGCGCCTGCCATATCGGGCAGTTGATGAGCTAAAAATGTTTCTGTTGCCCTGCTGCTCTCGTTAACGATACGGCGCACTTTGCCGCTCCCTGCCTCTGAGATAAAACCAATCGGGAGCATTGATATATGCTGCATTGTCTTTTTTCGCATATTGCCCGCAATCCTGAAAGCTGAGAGGTGCGAGCACATCAATGCGCCGAAATAGACTATTATCGACGCAATCGCGAACGCAACTGCCATCCAACCGTTAAACACAATATGCGTTGCTTGCGAAAAATTCGGCGCCACTTGAATAACTTCTCTTATAATAAAGAAAATGTACACAAACGGCACCAATGCAAGCGCAGCGCTTATTACCGACAGTGCCCATGAAGAATACGTCAGATACTTATGCTTCCCTGCATATTGCATAAGCTCTGACATATTACTACTTTTTTTCTTCATAGCTCCGCCCTCCTTTTGCGATTTTCATATAGAAAAACCTCCTAAAAATTTTTTTTTACCACAACATTATAGTTAGCAATTGCTAACTCATGTCTGTTAAAAAAGAGATTAGTCAATCTCGCTTTTAACTATATATTATAGCTTTTCCAATCGGACGGTAATCCGAGCAATCTGTCCCATCCTGCATTGAAAAAGTCTTGCACTTGCTTAACGTAACCTTTCGCTTCCTCTTTCGGCAAGTCATGCGCCACTACCTCAAACAAACCGTAAAACATTGCGCTTGACAGCATATGACTTAAATCGGCGCGGACTTCGTTAATTTTTATACCGGCATTGTTCAATGTATCAATAAATCGCACCGTATTAGCCGTCTCAACATCTATCATTTTATCAATATAATATTCATAGCCGCTCCCTGCGCTCTTGCACACTATGAGCTTAAACGCATCGAAGTCATCATAAATCATATCAATCATGATGTCTACTTTATCATCGACATAGGAGTGCATTTGCGTATGCTGCTCTTGAGGCGATTTTTGCGCAAATTCATCCTCTGTTGAAGAAAAATAATTAAACAGTCTGTCTGCTGCTTCGCCTACCAGTTCTTTGAAAAGTTGACTTTTATCCGCAAAACGCGCGTACAACATGCCTGTTGTATACCCTGCTCTTTCCGCAATGGTACGCATGGACGCGCCTTCAAAGCCCTTTTCCATAAATTCTGCTTTAGCGCACTCTAATATCTTGTCTACCGCAAGTTCGTTTTTTCTACGCATTAATTTTCCTCTTCTTATTGATAACAATGTTATTATAACGCTGTTATTTTATTTTTGTCAAGTGCAACTTATTATTTTTTAATATTTTTATATCCTTATTAATAATAAGCTGCTCTGCTGACATGTAATATATTGCCGATATCGCTTAAGTAGGCAATAATAATTCGTAATAGTGATAACTTCATATTGTTTTTTCAATAAATCTACCGTTACAATACTGCAATCCATCATCAATATATATTGTAGAAAAAAGGCCGCAAGATGCCTAATTCTACATCCTGCGGCAGATTGAATTATAATTTATTTCTGTTTTTAGATTGCTTATTGATAATAATATTTAGATGCTACTTAAGCAAGCCTACTTTTGTTCATATCATTGTAAAACTCGATAGCGGTAGGATATATACGGTTTGCTTCTTGCCTTGATTTCTCAATTTACAGTCAGTATTTGAATAATCCTATCTATTAGTCTTGATTATCTTCCTCGTCGTCAATTACATCGGCAGCCGCCTCGCGCATTGCCGAATCGTCGTCCTCGCCCTCGAATACCATTACGCTCTCTCCCGACAGGAAATCAGGCAAGTCGTCCGTATTGAGCAAGGCGTCGAGCTCTTTCTGAACCGTGCTCACGTCGTTGACGTCGTAATTGCTCTCGAACACGTCGCCCTCAAAACTATCTGCAAGATTGACTTCCTTATACAATCCTTCGGACTGTCTGTTGAAATTGCCGAACTCCACCAGTCGGCGCATGACTTCCTTATAATCGGGCAATTCGTCAAGGGAATGCAGACAGAACTTCTTAAGGAATTCGTCCGTAGTAATATACAGCCACGGTCTGCCGGGGGTATTCTTATGCCCGTTCACCTTTATGAGGTTTGCCCTTGTAAGCATGGTAATGGCATAATCCGCGCTTGCGCCCCTTACTTCCTCTATCTCGCCTCGGGTGATAGGCTGCTTATACGCTATCATTGCCAAGACCTCGAGCAATACGTTAGACAGCTCTTTTTCCTTAATAGGTCTCAGCACCTCGGCAACCGTCTCCCCGTACTTGGGATTGGAAGAAAACTGCACCTTATCGTTGATTTCGAGCAGCACTATACCGCAGTCGCCGTTATACTTCTGCGCAAGCGCCTTGATTGCGTCGTTAAGCTCCTTCTTTGTTACGGATAAAGGCAGCTTATCGAGTATATCCTTCTTTTTAATCTCCGTCCCTGCGGAAAAAATAATCGCCTCTACAGTCTGAATCAGATTATCCATTGTAATCGTCCTCCGTCTTAACCAACTCTTCTATATTCAAATGTTCGATATCGCAATTCTCATCGATAGTGATGTAGATATCTTCGCCCATAGCCTCTTGCTTAGCTTTAGCTACCTGCTTCTTCATCAGCTCGAGCAGCGCGGAAAAAGTCGCTATAACCTCGCTTTTATTAAAGTCGTTGACAAAAAGATTGCTGAACAATATTTCCTTCTTGTCTCTCAACACCTCGGTTATGTAAGCTATCTTTTCCGCAACGGTATAGGTATCACGAGCTATTTTTTTAGTAGCGGACTTTTTATCCTCGTCGCTCATTCTGAACAGTATCCGTCCGTATGCGTCGATAAGGTTGTCTAAATTAAAGTTTTTAATAACAATCTTGGCATCATCGTCGGTATAATCGGGCGAGCGATAGAATCTATTGGTAGTCTCAAGCTGCTTGAGCTGTGCGGCTTGCTCTTTGAACATTGCGTAAACTCGCAGTCTGAACTTAAGCAACTCCTCGGGATCGGGCTCCCACTCGTCGATATCTTCAAACTCTTCGGGAGCTTCCTTAGGCAGAACGGAACGCGATTTTATCTCCAACAGCGTCGAAGCCACCGAAATAAAGTCGGCAGCCATATCCATATCGACAATGGTATCTATCTGCTGCATATATTCCATATACTGCCCCGTAATCTTGGATATCGGGAAGTCGTCTATCTCGTACTTGCCCTCTATTACGATAAGGTTATACAGCAGATCAATCGGTCCCTCGAAGTCGCCGAGCGAAAACTTGAGCGCATTGCTTGCATGATACTCAAAGAAGCCTGCCATCAGCCCAATACCCCCATCTGTACTGCATCTATAAGTTTTACTAATGCTTTCTGAAAGAGCGAGAATATATCGAGCTCTACGTTAAAGGCTTTGCCGATATAGCCGATCACTACGGATAAAAGTATCAATCCTATCAGCGTATAATTACCGTATCTGTAGTTAAATCTCACGTAAGCGTTATCGGGCGGCAACAGCGTCTCCGCCACTCTGAAACCGTCAAGCGGATACACGGGTATAAGATTGAACAGCATGAGCGTCATATTGATGAGTACGCCGTACGCAAACAGATAATAGAAAAAATAATACGCGTATTTTACGGCGGCGCTCGGCGATATCAGATAAATATAACCGCCTCCGCCCACTATAATTCCGCTGCTTTTGAAGATTGCCGTCATTATCGCGATACAGGCGAGCGAAATTAGAGCCAGTATAAAGTTGACTGTTACTCCCGCAAGCGATGTGGTAATCATACCCTTCTTGTAATTACGGAAATTGCGCGAATCCACAGGCACGGGCTTAGCCCATCCGAAGCCTACGAGCAACATCATTATAAGTCCGAAAACGTCGATATGCTTTGCGGGATTGAGCGTAAGTCTGCCCCTCATCTTGGCGGTGTAGTCGCCGTTAGCGAGCGCGACCAATCCGTGCGCAAGCTCGTGCAATATCATCGAGGAAAAGATTACGATAACTATTGCAAGCAAAGTCAATACCGCTATGCGGTAATCTTCATGTCCCGAGAATATATTGTATATCAGCACTTATCGCCTCTCCCGTTCAATCCCGCTCAATTATCGTAATCGAGCGAGACGTCCGCCCTTACGATATCTTCGTAAGTCTGCGCCTTGACCGCCACCGCGCTCTTACCGTCTTTAACGAATACAACCGCGGGCGTAAGATTTCTGTTATAATTGCTTGACATTGCGTAGCAGTACGCGCCCGTAGTAAATACGGCGAGTATATCTCCGCGCTTGGCTTTGGGCAACGCTAAGTCTTTTATTATAATATCTCCGCTCTCGCAGCACTTGCCCGCCACGGTAACGACGTCGTTGCATTTTTCGTTAGCTCTACCTGCAAGTATTGCCTCGTACTTGGCGTCGTAGAGAGCGCATCTGATATTGTCGGTCATGCCGCCGTCTATCGCCACATACTTTCTTATACCCTTTATATCTTTGATTGCGCCTATAGTGTATAAGGTTATACCCGCCTCTCCCACGATTGAGCGTCCCGGCTCTATCATGAACTTAGGCATCTTTATCCCCTTTCTCTCCACGCAATCCTTGAGCGTAAGGGTGAGAAGCTTAACGTAATCGCAATACTCCTCTACGTTATACTTGGGATCTCCCTCGGCATAATGCACGCCGAAGCCGCCGCCGAAGTTGAGCTCGTCTACTTCTATGCCCTCTTCGCTTGCCAGTTGAGCTACGTAGTCGGTAACCACGTCCACCGCCAGCGCAAATGCCTTTTTGTCGAAAATCTGCGAACCTATATGGCAATGCAAACCCGCAAAGCGTATATTTTTCTTGCTCTTAAGCAGCTTGATGACGTCGAGCGCGTCGCTGTTTTTTATAGAAAAGCCGAATTTAGAATCCACTTTTGCCGTCTGTATAAAGGAGTGCGTATGCGCTTCTACCCCGGGGTTGATCCTGATGAGCACCTTTTGGATTGTATTGTTTTCTCTTGCCAGCCTATCGATAACGTCCGCCTCGTCTACGTTGTCCACGACGATAGTGCCTATACCGTTGTCTATAGCGAGCTTCAACTCCGTTTGCAGTTTATTATTGCCGTGGAAATACGCGTTATTCAAGTCAAAGCCCGCCTTGACAGCAGTGTAGATTTCTCCGCCGGAAACCACGTCTATACATACGCCCTCTTCTTGCATGATTTCGTATATCGCCTTGCAGCAAAAGGCCTTGGACGCATACGCCATATTGCCGTTGCCGTAGGTAGACTCAATAGTCTTTTTATAAGCTCTGCATACGTCCCTTATATACTGCTCGTCCATCACAAAAAGGGGCGAGCCGTAACGCTCGACCAACTTCACGCAATCGCAGCCGCCTATCTCGAGCACGCCTTTATCATTGATTTTCATAGTGTCGCGAAAATTCATACCGCACTTACCTTAATTAATATAATAAAAAAATTATATCAGTTTTTACCCCTTGTGTCAAAATAATATCGACCATAAAAATAAAGATGACTATAATCGTCTGATATTGTTGACATATCATACTGCGGTATGCTAATATTTTGAAAACGGATAATTATCCGATAGCCACAGAAAAAACCCGCAACAAGCGGAAGGAGAAACACATGACAGAGAATCTTATTATTATGCTCTTAGATTTGCTTAGCAAAGACAAAGTTACCGCTAAGCAATTATCTCGGAAATTGGAAGTGTCCGAAAGGACTATTTACCGATACATGGACACATTGTCCTTGTCCAACATTCCTGTTTACACACAGAGAGGTCGCAGCGGCGGCATCAAAATCGGCGAAGAATTCAAGATAAACGCCATGTACTTTTCTAAGGAAGAAAAGGCATGTATCTTAGCCGCGCTGGAAAATCTCAAGCAATCGGCGGATTTGCACGTAATCAATACCGCAATCGATAAGCTGAGCGTGATTGGGGACAGGTACAACACCGCTCTGCCGCCTGCATATCGCAACGAGCACTTTATAGTGGATAATAAGGACGGCGCAGGCAACTGCGAACTGAGCCACCGCATAGACGCTATCGTAGAGGCGAAGAAGCAAAAACATGCCATAGCGATACAGTACCACGACTATAACGGCGAAGCGAGCGAGCGAATAATCGAGCCGCACACTCTTGTATTCCATGACAACAACTGGTACGTATACTCTTACTGCAGACTGCGCAAAGACATGCGCCTGTTCAAGATATCGCGCATCACTCACATATCGCGCACCGATTACGTCTACGACATGAAGAAGCACAACAACGATTGGAACTTCGACTTCGATACCCAGCCTCAAAATATAGATATCATACTCAAGATAACCCCCGAGATACGCTATGACGTAGAGGAATGGCTGGGCATACACAACGTCGCATTATCGGACGATAAAGTGAATTTTGTCGCGTGCGGCAGCGTGCCCGACGATAAGTCTACTTATTCGCGCATTATAGGCTACGGCAATCAAGCGCAGGTGCTCTCGCCCAATAAGTTGAAGCAATCTATCAACGACTTGTGCAAGCAGGCGATGCAAAAATAATTGATCGAGCAATGCTCTATTATCGTAAAAATTGCATTGTTAGGGCTTGTCCCGTTGCAATTTAAGCAAAGTTTTTCTATCTTATGCACCTCTTGCAAGGGCGGCGCATAAGCATTGCAGGCGCGTAATGCAAGCTGCTATATAGCGGCAGACTTTAGTCCGTCATACGCCTATAAACGCGCTTTTATAATGCAACTTTCGGTTGCCGATAGGATATCTAATGCTTTCAATTATCAACCGTGCGTGTCAAGCGCGCGGTTTTTGCATTAAAAAGACGCGGTGCTTATATAGCTAATGCCGCGTCTGAGATATTACCGCAACTATCTATTACAGCTTTTCGGCTATCTTTTTCATAAAGTCTACGGTATTGAGCTTTACAGCCTTATTTTTACCGCTGTACAGCGATACCAAGTCTCCCGTCATATAACCCGATGCAATGGTGTCAATCACAGCCTTTTCCAACCTATCTGCAAAGCCGACTAAATCGGATATATTATCTATCTCTCCCCTCTTGCGCAATGCACCCGACCAAGCGAATATCGTAGCTACGGGATTGGTTGAGGTCTCCTCTCCCTTAAGATACTTATAATAGTGTCTTGTAACGGTGCCGTGAGCCGCCTCGTATTCGTAATTGCCGTCGGGGGATACGAGCACGGACGTCATCATCGCAAGCGAGCCGTATGCGGTAGCCACCATATCGCTCATGACGTCGCCGTCATAGTTCTTGCATGCCCATATGAATCCGCCGTTGCTCCTCACCGCTCTTGCGACAGCGTCGTCAATCAGCGTATAGAAGTATTCTATGCCCGCCTTTTCAAACTTCTCTTTATATTCGCTCTCGTATATTTCGGCGAAAATATCCTTAAAGTTGTGGTCGTATGTCTTGGATATGGTATCTTTAGCCGCAAACCACACGTCCTGCTTTACGTCCAAGGCATAGTTGAAGCAGCAACGGGCGAATGAAGATATACTCTTATCCGTATTGTGCATACCCATCACTATTCCCGACGACTTGCTAAAGTCGAATATCTCTATCTCTCTCCTGCCGTTCTCGTCGTCGATAACGAGCGTAGCCTTACCGCCTTTAGCGACTTTAGCCTCTACGTCCTTATAGATATCGCCGTACGCGTGCCTTGCCATGGTGATGGGGCTTGTCCAGGTAGGTATATAGGGCTTGATGCCCTCTACCAGTATGGGAGCGCGGAATACCGTGCCGTCGAGTATAGCCCTAATAGTGCCGTTAGGGCTCTTCCACATAGAGGTAAGATTATATTCGCTTACGCGCTGAGCGTTGGGAGTGATGGTTGCGCACTTTACGCCCACGCCGTACTTCTTAATAGCTTCGGCGCACTCTACGGTAACTTTATCCTTAGTCGCCTCTCTGTTGGGCAATCCGAGGTCGTAATACTCGCTCTTAAGCTCCACGTAAGGATTGATAAGGATATCTTTTATCTGACTCCATATTACGCGCGTCATTTCGTCCCCGTCCATCTCGACGACGGGATTAATCATTTTAATCTTGCTCATATCTGCTCCGTATATAAATAATAGTTAAATTAATTATATACGCTTACAGCCCGATTTGCAACCGTTTGCTCCGCCATCGGAATACCTCGCAAGCACCCCCGAACCGAACTTGGGCGCGACTCTCCCCTCATACTCGGCAATAGCTTCGCTCACCACTATATCTATAAGTCTGCCGCCGTCTATGCCCTTGTCCTTGAACAGATAATTGGCAAGCGAGCCGGGTATCGTGTTCACCTCGTTTATATACGCCTTTCCGTCCGTGTTGTCTATCAGAAAGTCCATTCTCACCACGCCGCGCATATTAAGGCATTTGTATATGCTCACCGCCTGGTCTCTCACAGCCGCTGCCGTCTCGGGAGGCAGCTTTGCGGGAAATTCCCTTTCGCCCGCATTGATTTTACCGTCCGCCATGTATTTATCGTCGAAGGTCAAAAACTCGTTCCAGCTCACAGGTCTTTCAAGCGACGAGGCAAGTATCTCCCCGCTGCTGTACACGCACGCGCAGTTGATTTCTTTATAATCGGTAAGCGCCTTTTCAATGATTATTTCGCTGTCGAACTCAAAGGCTACCTCTACGGCTTCCTTAAGAGCCTGCTCGTCTTTTGCTACGCTGATACCTATAGACGAGCCTTGCCTTGCAGGCTTAACTATCAGCGGATATCCCAGCTTATACGCGCTCGTAAAGTAATTGTCTCCGCCGTCCTTATTGAGCAGTATACAAGGCAGCACCTCTGCGCCGAAAGCGGAAAATACGCCCTTAGACAGCGCCTTATTCATGCACAGCGCGGATACCTCCACGTTGGGAGATGTGTATGGTATATTGTGCATTTCCAGCAAGCCCTGCAAGCTGCCGCTCTCGCCCTTGCCGCCGTGCGTGCACAGCAGCGCGCAATCGATATCGGCTACCTTGCGCCTTATCGCCTTATCCCTTATCAGGCTTTTACCCTCGAAATGCACCTGCTTGCCCTTTCCTTGCGTGCTGCCGATGTATGACGATATCCTATCCGCGCTATCAATCATCTTCATGCTGCCGTCCGCCTCGAGCAACACGGGATAGATTGCGTACTTACTCCTATCAATCATACCCATTATCTGCACTGCGGTTATAATGGATATATCTCTCTCACAGGACTCCCCTCCGTAGATAACAGCCAAATTAATCATACTCACACCTCTCAATCAATAATTATCGGGCAAATCGTTTTCTATCAGCAGCGTATCTCCGCTTGTCAGAATTTCGGAAAACAGCTTTTGCGCATCGGCAAGCGTATCCGTCATATATATGCTCGACTCGTCGAAAGCGTGCGCAATCATGCCGTCCTTGATTGCAAATCTTTTCGGACCTATCAATATCGCGATATCGACGATATCTGCCATCTTCTTTCCTAGGTTGTAATTGGCTTCGTATTCCGCGCTGCCCAGCTCCACCAATCCTTGCGCCGCCACTATTTTCCTGCCGCTAAACTGCGCAAGAGTATCCAAAGCATACGCCGCGCCTTCGGGATTACTGTTAAAGCTGTCGTCTATTATGGTAATGCCTCTGTTGTTTATCACTTCCAGTCTGTGCTCGATAGGCTGTATATCACCTATGCCCGCGACGATATCCTTATCTTCCATGCCTATCGCAAGGCAAAGGCAGGCGGCTATGCAGATATTGATGATGTTGTGATTGCCGATAAGCGCGCACTTGCAGCGATAAGATTTATCATCGAGATGCAGCGTAAATTGCGTGCCCGAGCCGTCCGTTATTATATCCTCTGCATATACGCCCTTCTTGCCGTCCACGAGGTACTTATACTCGAGAGCGCAACGCTCGTACAGCTCCTCAGCCCCGCCCATGCCGTTGAAGATAGCTATGCCGTGCACGGGCAGCGACGCTATCAGCTCATACTTAGTAGACTTGATGTTGTCGAGATTCTTAAAGGTCTGCAGGTGCTGCTGAGTAATTCCCGTGATAATTCCGCACGTGGGCCTTACGATATCGCACAGCTCGGCGATATCGCCCTTGCGCCTTGCGCCCATTTCGCATACGAATATCTGGGTATCTTCAGGCATCTCGCTCACCGCTCTGCACACTCCCATAGGCGTATTGTACGATGACGGAGTGCAATACGACTTATAGCTGCGCGATAAGATAGTATTGAGTATAAACTTTACGCTCGTCTTACCCATGCTGCCCGTAATGCCTATCTTGACCAAGCCTTGCCTTTTGGCAAGCTCGCGCTTGCATTGCAATATATACTTCCTTCTTACGGCATATTCTATAGGCGAAGTGATTGCAAGACTCAGCCACAATAGCGGCAGAGTGAGCAATGCGCTCATCGGTATGAATATGTATCTCCAACTTATCACGGAGAATATTAAATCCCCCAACGCGCATATCGCCAAACATGCGCCGCAGTTGAGTATAAAAAACGCCGCTATCAGCCTTATACATCTGCTTGTCAAAGCAAGCTGCTTTTTCACCTTTTTAGAGTACTCTGCGATACTAAAGCATATATCCGCCACCGCGCACTCCACGGGCACAATCCACTCCAGCGACTGAATAGCGGTAAGGTAAGCTATAACGTAGGCTATCAAAGCCACGCACCACTTAGCCATCACCAGATACAATATATTAGTATAATAACCTGTAATCTTAGGCGTAACGCACGCCCTATAACTTTCCAATTGCGTATAATTGACTAATCTCAGTCCTATTACGGTAGTTAAAATCGCCGTAATTACAGCCACTCCCCACAGCATAAATATACCTCCGAGCCATAAGCGCGGCGTATATTTTATCCGAAATACACGCCGTTGAGGAAGGATCTCAGCCGCATGATAAAGGCGCTATGACTGTCCACGTAGGAGTAATGACCGCCGTCCAATACCGCAAGGCGCGCGCCCTTAATTCCTCTTGCCAGTCTCTTTGCCATATACATGGGGGTATCCTTATCCCTCTTGCCCCATATTATGAGAGTGGGTATATTAATGTGTCTGAGTTCCTCTTCTTGATAGGTATGTATCACGTTGATAAACGTCTTGCGCATGTCGGGAGCAAGCGCGCGATAATCGCTCGAGCCGCACGAGCTCGTATTCATGCGCAGAGCTTTTCTGAGTTTATACTTGACATTTCTGAATATCTTTTTAAGCGTAAGACGCGGCTTCATACCCGCGCTGTCTATCAGTACGATTGACTTTATCTTATCGCAGCTTGCCGCAAGACGTATCGCCACTCTGCCGCCGAAGGAGTGTCCTATTACCGTTACGTCCTCAAGGCTGAGATGATTAATAAGTTCTATTGCGCCGTCGCAATAGTCTTGCAATGTATAGTCCTTAAGCGCAGGAGTATTTCCAAAGCCGTACATATCTGCCGAAACGCACCTGTACGTATCGGCAAGGTCGCCCGCCGCGCCCTTAAAGGATACTATGCTGCCGCCCCAACCGTGTAAAAAAAGCAGATTATGACCTCTGCCGCAATCTTCGTAATTAAAAATAGGTATTTACCTCCGCGAGTTAACTTCCTGCTTCTCTATCCGCAAGCTAAATGCTCTTGGTATAAAGAATCGCGTCCGAGGTATTGTCGTAATATTTTTTTCTCACTCCGCACTTGATAAAGCCGTGCTTCTCGTACAGACTAACAGCCGCAACGTTGCCCTCTCTCACTTCCAAGTTGATTGCACTTACGCCGCAGATTGAGCACTGCGCTATTATATCGGCAATCAAGGCATTGCCTACGCCCTGTCGCCTTACGCCCGCAAGTACAGCGATATTGTTGATATCGGCTACGTCCTCTACGTAGTAAAAGCTGTAGTACCCCACGACCTCGCTATCCCTCACGGCTACTCTTGCAACCGCCCTTTCACACTCGATAAGCGAAGCAATAGAGCTAATAGACCAAGGCACGTCGATTGCCTCCGCCTCTATTGCCGCGACGCTCTCGACGTCGCCTACAGTCATATCGCGCAGCTCAATCGCCGTCATACATCCTCTCTGCCTGAGACTTCTTAAGATACAAGGGCATGAGCGCGTCAGTTGCGCCGTCCGTTGCGCAATACCTTGCGGTATACGCCAGATTATAGGCGTCGGATTTACCGTCGAAATACACCGTATTACAGCCGTACGCGTCAATCTGCTCTTGCGTCATCACCTTGCACTCGAGCATATGCTTAGCGTCGCCTTCGAATATTGCGGCATAATATTCCCCGTTGCGGCATTGCTCCGCTACGATAAACTTATCGCCCGTAATATTATATGCCGCTGCCTGCAAAGTGTTGATTGCCACCTTCTTGCACCCTATAGCGTCCGCGATAGCCTTTGCGGTGGCTATGCCTATCCTTATACCCGTAAAAGATCCGGGACCTACGCAGCACGCTATAGTATCGATATCCTTAAGCGTCAGCCCCGCTCTGCTCAACACTTCGTCTATAAATGGGATTACAAGAGAATTATTGCGGACACCGCCGCCGCGCTTATAAGTTACGCCCTCGCCGTCGTCTACGGCTATGACCATATCGCTGCCCGCGCATTCGATTATTAATGTATTCATACTCTCTCCGATAAAATTTTACAAGCTAAACGCGCCTTATCAGCTGCTCTGCGCCTGCTTATTCCTATAGCGGCAAGTCCATACCCGCAATGCTGATTATTCGCTCTCCCTCGTCGCCTACTTGAATATCTATTGTAATAGGATTGCTCACGCACGAGAACTTATTCCACTCTATCACGCATACGCCGCCCGCGTACAGATACTCCTCCAGTCCCAACTCGTACAGCTCGTCCTCATCCCCCGCCCTGTACATATCGAAGTGATATAGATTCAGTCTGCCCTTATAGCTTTTCATAAAGGTAAAGGTAGGCGAAGTTACCGTATCTTTTACGCCAAGCGACTTAGCAAGACACTTTGTAAAGGCGGTCTTGCCCGCGCCGAGACGCCCCGACAGCAGTATGACCTCTCCGCCTTTGAGCTGTCCTGCCACGGCGGCGGCGAGAGTTTGGGTATCTTCGATACTGCGAGAAATAAATTTCATAATCCAATTATAATATACTTGACATTGCCTTTGCAATTATTTAATAATGTATTCAATCTTTGAGGTAGAGTGCAATTCTCAGCCGGCGGTTAAAGTCCGCAAACGTCTTATTAAGACGCCGAGCAGGTGAAATTCCCGCACCGACGGTAAAAGTCCGGATAGGAAAGGAGCAATATGAAAAAGTTATTTCGTTTCAACGCGCGCTATTTGGCGTGGACTGCCGTATTTGCGGCGCTGGCTACAGCCCTACAGTTTATCGAAGTAGGCATACCGATAGTTCCCTCGTTTCTCAAGTTGGATTTCTCCGAGATGCCTGCCCTTGTCGCAGGATACGCGCTCGGACCTATTTCGGGCGTTATCGTTTGCTTAATCAAGAATTTGATTACTCTCTCCACATCGTACTCGGGCGGCGTGGGCGAGCTGTCAAACTTCATACTCGGAGTGCTCTTCGTAGTGCCCGCATCGCTGGTGTACAAGTACAGACGCACGCGTGTCGGCGCGCTTATAGGCGCAATATTAGGCACGGTGATATCGTCGTTTGCCAGCGTGCTTACCAATTATTACATAGTCTACCCCGTATATTATAACATTATGGACGAGGCGACTATACTCAATATGTACAGCGCGATTTACCCCGACACAAGGACTATACTGCGCGCGCTGTTTATCTTCAATCTCCCCTTCACTGCGGGCAAATTCATAATAGACAGCTTGATTACCTTTATACTCTATAAGCGTCTTAGTTACTTTATTAAAAACGGCTTCCGCAAGCGCAATCGCAGACGCGACACAGACGATAACGCTACCGAAGACAGCAAGGTCAACGCAGAGGATAATACGCAAGAGATATCAGACGATAAGGCTGACGACGTCGTAACGCCCAATCCATACATCGAGCCTTATCGGCAGGACAATCCCATCATTGTATACAGCGAGCAGAATAAAATAGATTCTTCGGATGAGACAAAGGAATAAGCAAAATTTGCTTGCTTAGTTGAAAATAATATTCATAGGGCGCGCCTTAATATCTTTTACAGAAAAATAGCGTAAGATTGTATAAAAAATGTACTGCTTGCGCTATCTGTATAGATTGCGCCACCGCATCAGTATAATTCAACGCGTGAATATATGTGCTCTTTTGCGGCGCGATTGCATGTTTTGTACAGGTCTGATAGTATATTGATATTGACATCTAAAAATGTAACTTATCCGGCTTGATTATCGCGCTGCCGTAAGCAGCATGGATAAGATTAAGATTTTTGTAACCTATAGTCATTAGCCTTTTACATGTTTTATAATAAATAAGAGCGGCTTGGACCGCTCCTACTATCTCCCCTTTTGCTCTACTTTCTCTTTAGCGCGCTTTCAATCAACGCCGCTGCCTCGCTCTCCGACATACCCGACACTGCCGCCTTCTTGGCTTTATAGAACAAGTCGGTATCCGCGCATACGGTTACGCTTGCATAGCCGAACCTTGCCTTTACGTCATCGGCGAGTTTATTCTTGAACTCGGTAAATTGCGTCCTTGTAAAAAAGGGCTGCGTCTGCACCGCGACCAAGACATCGTCGCCGCATATTACGCAATACGCCATATTGACGTTTTCATAGGCGCAGACGTAATCGTTGAGCTCCGCGCTTACGGGAGTGAACGCCGCCGCAACGGCGCATATACAAGTAATTATAGTATTCATACTATATTTATTGCACTTAGCGGATTAATTATACTCTGACTTTTCAATTCGCGCATAAGAGCACATATCGGCTATTTACCGTTATAAAATCTTTGAGCCTGCTCAGTCAGATAATACATCTTGCCGCCCTTAGCCAAGACGTGATTGTATCCTCTGTCGAGACAAGCGGAGAATCCCGCATTAAAGTCCATTTTGATAAGCTGTCGCAATTCCTCTACCCCGTCGTAGTTCCTGCCTTGCTCCAATACGTCCGCGCAATATATGAGCTTTTCAAGGCAGCTCATATTTTCCCTTGCCGTACAGTGATAGCGTATCGCGTCCAAGATCTCGCTATCCTCTATCCCGAATAGCTGCTTTGCGACTATCGCGCCGACGTACTGATGCTCCACAGGCTTGCCTATTGCGTCCTGCGGCACGGCGGAGAGGTCGTACTCAACCACACTCTCCACCCTCTGTCTGTCCTCGTCGTCGGCGTCGGGCGGAAGCGGCTTATTTGCCTTGGCTATATCGAATTGAGAAGAGCCTTTACCGCAGTCGTGCAAGAGCGCGGCTATAAAGACCTTATCGTAGTCGAGATTGAGCTTGCAATAATAATTGAGGCGCAAGGCGCACTCGCACGTGCGCACGCTGTGCTCATATCTGGCAGGCTTTACGTGCAGCTTTAGCTCCGCCTTCACGTCATCGTACTTGCTATACAGCGAATTGGACCTAATATATTGCTCCACCTCTTGCGGCACGTCCTTATAGACGCCGAGCATTGCGCCGTACCTTATCAGCGTGGACGAAATATCTCGAGGCTGATAATCCATGAGCGTAATCTTTGCGCCCCTAATCTCCCAATAGCTCTTAGCCTCAAGCAACCTATCGTCGTTATCTCCTCTTTTGAACACTACTAAAGGACATATCTTGACCACGCTATCGGGTCTGCTCCACTTGTGCAAATCAATCAGACTGTCCCCGCCTATCACGTAATGAATATCGCCGTACTTATCCTTAAGGATAGGCAGGATATCTGCCGAGTAGCGCAAAGAGGGATTATTAAGCTCCGTCTCGTCCACGATAATACGCTCATCGCCCGCGGTAGCGGCTTTAATCATGGCAAGTCTGTGCGCCCCGTCCGTACGGCAGTGCTTATGCGGAGGATTGCCCGTTACAAGCGCAATTACCCTATCGTAACCGCAACTCAAGAGATGTCGCATGATTGATATATGTTCTAAGTGAGGGGGATCGAAAGTCCCTCCGAATACGGCGTATTTCATACTATCATTATATATTATATGTCAAACGTAATCAATCTCAATCGATACGTTTAACTGCCTAAATCTTGTTGCAGCTCGCCCAATCAATCGCTTGATTGCCTATCCTGCCACTTTGCATAAAAAGACTGCTTAAGGTATACAAATAGAATGAATAGGTATAAAATCATATCCCCTGTCAATAAATGGAATATGAATAAAGTAGCCGATTTTTTGCTTTTGCAAGCGATATCCTTCCTATTGACGCTCATGATAACGTCATACTGCGGAGTGGGCATTATCCTCAGCCTGCTGATTGCCTTTGCGGTAATGATATTCTTGGGAATAGCCGTCAACGTACTCGCATCCGTAAAAGGAGATAAATATATCTCATATTCCGACTACTGCCTGCTGTGTCGCCTAAACGGAGACGATTGGCTGAAAAAAGAGGTCGCCGCTATCATGTCGTGCAAGTTTGAGTGCAATATCAAGGGCGGCGGAGTCATGTGCGGCGATACGTACATTCACGTCAATTCTAAGTTTTCGCCCGTATCCTTGGATGCTCTCACCGCCGTATACAGAGGAGCAAAAGCCGACGGGCTTACATACGTAGGCATACTTCAGATAGGCAAGGACAACAGGGCGCTGTCTCTCAGCAGACGCCTCGGCGATGTAAAAATAGAATTTCTTTCATTCAAAAAGTTTTATAAACTCGCCGCCTGCATTGGGCGCGTGCCCGCCGTAACGCCTCGGCACATTAACAGGCGAAAGATACTTGTTAGCGCAATCCCCGTAATATTCGGCAGAGCTAACGCAATCCGCTTTGTAGTAGTATCGTTGATACTGACGCTAATGAGCTATATCACGCCCTTTAAGACTTATTATCTCTCAATCGCAGCCGTTGCCGCAGCCGCCGCAATAGTATGTATGATACTGCCTATCTCCGCGCCTAAAAAGGAAAATATATTCAGCAGACCGCCCAAGCTACCGCTGAAAAGATAATTAAACAGAGGCAATCACAGCTGAATATGCTTGATATCCGTGCGCATGGACCTGCGGTAGAGCACCGCCCTATTGCCTATAGCCTGTACGGGTACGGCGTCCAACTTATCGGCAATCTCTCTCAAAATATCTTTAGCAGACATTGCGCAATTAGGCAATACGGATATCTTAATCAGTTCTCTGCTATCCAATAAATCGCTAAGCATAGTATACGAGTTATCCGTCAAGCCGTTCTTGCCGATATGGGCGCAAGGCTGCATGGTCATCGCAAGACTTCTCAGCTTTGCGCGCTGAGCCGTAGTAATCTCCAACATTTATACTCCTTATTCGTAATACTCGAACTCTATGTCCTTGATGCGGACGGTATTGCCTTCCTTGATACCTCTTTGTATCAACGCCTTGATAACTCCCCTATCCTTAAGCGTCTTATAGAAGTAATTGCTGCTCTCGTAATCGGACAGCACGACGTTCCTTGCCAAGGTGTCTATCAAGCCGCCTTCGACTATAAACGAGCCGTCGTCGGCTCTCGATATATTAAAGGACGACTTATCGGGGATATCATCGTAATACTCCTCTATCTCCATAGGCTCGGCCGGCGGCAGCTTGCTAAGCTCGCTTACTGCCTTGTCAATCAATTCCTTTACGCCGCTGTGAGTGAGCGCGCTCAGCCTTATGCACTTGCAGCCTATCTCTTTCTCAAACTCGTCTATCACGCTATCGTCCTCAAGCAGGTCGCACTTGTTGACGCACACTATCTGAGGGAGCGAGGCAAGATGCTCGCTATATTGCCTGAGCTCTTCGTTAATTTGAATATAATCATTACTAGGGACTCTGCCGTCAATGCCCGAGATATCCACAACGTGTATTATCAGCCTTACTCTCTCTATATGACGCAAGAATTTATGTCCCAATCCCGCGCCGTTGCTCGCCCCCTCGATAAGCCCGGGGATATCTGCCATGACGAACGACTTGTCATACGCCTTGACCACTCCGAGGTTGGGGCTCAAAGTTGTAAAGTGATAGTTGGCTATCTTAGGCTTTGCGCCGCTCACTACGGAGAGTATCGTCGACTTGCCCACGTTAGGGAATCCGACCAGTCCCACGTCTGCGATTGTCTTAAGCTCCAGCAGCAGCTCTTTCTGCTCCGTCCTCTCGCCCAGTTGGCTGAATCTGGGAGCCTTCCTCTGTGCGGAAGCAAAGTGCGCGTTGCCCTTGCCGCCCGCGCCGCCTTTTTGATACAAGAAAGTCTTATCGGGATAGAACATATCCGCGATAGCGCGTCCCGTCGCCTTATCTCTTATGATAGTGCCGCGCGGCACCTTTATAACCAAGTCTTTTCCGCACTTGCCCGTGCAGTTTTTCGCGCTGCCGTTCACTCCGTTTTCCGCGCGGAAATGCTTGGCGTATCTAAAGTCCGTCAGCGTAGATAGCGAAGTATCGACGGCGAATATTATAGAGCCGCCGTTGCCGCCGTCTCCGCCGTCGGGACCGCCCTTAGCAACGTACTTTTCCGTATGGAAGGAAACTATGCCGTCTCCGCCGTTGCCGGCCTTAACGAATATAGTAGCTATATCGAGGAACATTATTTCTTCTCCGCAAGATATTTGAGTATTGACGCCGCGGCGACTCTGCCCGCGCCCATAGCGGATATTACCGTAGCCGCGCCCGTAACCGCGTCTCCGCCCGCATATACGCCCTCTTCGCCCGTAAACATATTCTCATCAGCCTCTATCGTGCCCTTAGGGGTGAACTTCAGCTTAGTAAAGGTATGTCTTATCAGAGGATTGGGCGAAGTACCCAGAGCTATTATTACCTGATCGGTAGGCAAATCATACTCGCTGCCTTGTATTGCCACAGGACGGCGTCTGCCCGATGCGTCAGGCTCGCCTAGGCTCATACGAATGCACCTTATGCTCTCCACCATGCCGTCCTCATCGCCGTGCATAGATACGGGATTGGACAGCAGATTGAAGCGTATGCCCTCTTCCTCGGCATGGTCCACCTCTTCCGCTCTTGCGGGTATCTCCTCTCTCGAGCGGCGGTACACGATAGTAACCTCTGCGCCCAGACGTCTTGCCGTACGCGCCGCGTCCATAGCCACGTTGCCCGCGCCTACTACCACCACGTTTTTACCGCAATATATAGGCGTATCGCTCTCCTTGAGATATGCCTTCATGAGGTTGACTCTTGTAAGGAATTCGTTGGCGGACATCACGCCGTTGAGATTTTCGCCCTCGACGTTGAGGAATTGCGGCAAGCCCGCTCCGCTGCTTATAAAGATAGCGTCATAGTCGCTCTTAAGCTCTTCGAAGGTTATGCTCTTGCCCACTACGGCGTTGAGTTTTATCTCGCAGCCTGCGTTGATTAGCCTTTCTATCTCCTTATCGACAATCTCCTTAGGCAATCTGAACTGCGGTATGCCGTAAGTGAGCACTCCGCCCGCCTTATGAAACGCCTCGAATATAGTAACCGCGCAGCCTGCGCTCACGCAATCCGCCGCGCAGCTCAGTCCCGCAGGACCGCTTCCTATTACCGCCACTTTTTTGGCGTCCGCCTTGGGATGAGCGGGAGATGAATCGGGACGGGTGAGGTTGTACTCGCCCACGCAGCGCTCGAGCTGTCCGATAGCCACCGCGCCGCCCGCCTTGTTGCGCACGCAACGCTTCTCGCACTGTCTCTCCTGAGGACATACTCTGCCGCATACGGCAGGCAATTTATTGGACTTTTCGATTACTTTGGACGCGCCGTCCTTATCGCCCACTTTAAGGCAAGCGATAAATTCGGGTATATTGATACCTACGGGACATCCCGCCTTGCACGGAGCATTAGCGCAACCGAGACACCTGTTAGCCTCCTCTACCATCGTCGCATCGTCAAAGCCGAGGCAAACCTCGTCGAAGTTATTTATTCTCTCCTTCGCGTCCTGCATACGCGGCATATTTCTTTTACCCATATTAGCCATAGTTTACCTCTTCAACATCCTGCATTCGGCCTCTCTCTTCTTATAGAAGCCCAGTCTGTTCATCGCCTCTGCAAAGTCTATCTTATGACCGTCGAATTCGGGACCGTCTACGCACGCGTATTTAGTCTGACCGTCTACGGTAAGTCTGCAGCATCCGCACATGCCCGTGCCGTCGAGCATAAGGCAGTTCATGCTCACCACGGTGGGGATATTATACTTAGCGGTGATATCGCATACGTTCTTCATCATTATCATAGGACCTACCACAAAGACGCAGTCTATCCTCTCGCCCGCATTAATCAACGCCTCGAGCTTAGTTGTTACAAAGCCCTTTTCGCCCTCGCTGCCGTCGTCGGTAGTTATATAGAAATTACGGGAAAACTTTGCAAACTCGTCCTTTGCAAAGAGCAATTCCTTGGTCTTGGCTCCGATAATTATGTCGCAAGCTCTGCCTTCTCTCATCCTCTTTTTAGCCTGAGGATATATTACGGCGCAGCCTATGCCGCCGCCCACGAGCAACACTCTGTCGTACTCGTCAAGCTCCGTAGGATTGCCCAAAGGTCCTACGAGGTCCTCTACGTAATCCCCCTCTTTGAGCTCGGCTATCTTGCGCGTGGTATCGCCCACTACCTGTATAAGCAAGGTGATTTCGCCTGCCTTTTCGTCATAGTCGCATATAGTGAAAGGCACGCGTTCGCCACACTTGTCAACGCGCACTATTACGAATTGCCCGGGGTTGCAATGCGTGGCGATATCTTTGGCTTCCAGCGTCATCTTAATGACCGCGGGAGCCGTAATCTCAGTTTTGATTACCTTATTCATAATCTACCTTCTTTGAAAAATCTGCAATAATCGGTTATTGCGCACACGTCGCAATGCGGCGCTCTTGCCGTGCACACGTATCTGCCGTGATGTATAAGCAGATGATGCGCCTGCGTCAGCCTGCTGTTGGGGACTATGGATATGAGCGTCTTTTCCACCTCGGCAGGCTTATCCGAGTGCGCCAGTCCTATGCGGTTGCTCAGTCTCAACACGTGAGTATCAACAGGCATCGTCTGCTGTCCGAAAGCCACCGCGCTGACCACGTTGGCGGTCTTTCTGCCCACGCCTGCAAGAGTCAGTAAACTGTCGAAGTCGCTTGGCACCTCGCCGCCGAACTTATCCACGATATCCTTGGACGCGGCGATGATATTTGCGGCTTTATTCCTATAAAAGCCGCACGAGAATATCATGCGCTCGAGGTCCTCTTGCCTCATATCGGCAAACTGCTCGGGTGTATTGTACTTATCGAAAATATGCGAGGTAACTTCATTGACGCGCTTATCCGTGCACTGCGCCGACAGTATCACCGCCACCAGCAACTCAAACGGCGAGTTATAATTGAGCTCGCATACTGGTTGAGGGTGCTGCATGAGCAGTCTATCGAATAATGCGTCAACGTCCTCTACTCGCCACAAAGCAACGGTATCAGACATCTTTATCGTACAATTTTACTTTCTTACTATGTATTCGCTGCGCTCTGCGCCTACCGATACGACGCTTATCTCGCATCCGACCAGCTCTTCCAGCCTGTCGATATACTTTTTAGCATTGATAGGCAGGTCGCTTTCCGTGCGGCAATGACCTATGTCGCACATCCAGCCGTCGTAATACTCGTATATGGGCTTAGCCTTATCCAGCATTATGCCGCGGGGGAATTTCTCCACTCTCTTGCCGTCTATCTCGTAGGCTACGCACACGGGTATCTTCTCCATATAGGACAGTACGTCCAGCTTTGTGAGCGCAAGCGTATCCGCTCCTTGAGCAAAGACGCCGTAACGCGACGCAACCGCGTCGAAAGGTCCCACTCTGCGAGGTCTGCCCGTAGCCGCGCCGTACTCGCCGCCCGCCTTACGCAGATCCTCCGCCTCTTGTCCGAACCACTCGGTCGTGAAAGGTCCCTCGCCCACGCAAGAGGAATACGCCTTCATTATACCGATAGACTTATCTATCTTATACTTGGGCACGCCCGCGCCTATGGGAGCGTAAGCGGCTATCGTATTGGACGAGGACGTATAAGGATTGATACCGAAGTCGATATCTCTCAGCGCGCCGAGCTGCGCCTCGAACATTACCTTCTTACCCTGCTTAATCTGCGTATCGAGATAGCCCGAGACGTCGCATACGTAAGGCTTGAGCCTGTTGCCGTACTCGGTAAGATAGTCCATTATCTCATCCACCGTGATAGGCTCGCTGCCGTAGGCTTTATTTATAAACAGGTTTTTATAATCGATGATGCCTTGCAGTCTCTTTTTGAGATTATCGGGATAGAAGAGGTCGCCCATCATGATTATCTTCTTGAGATACTTATCGCCGTATACGGGCGCAATGCCCCTGCGGGTAGAACCGTACTTGGCGTCGCCCAGCCTGTCCTCCTCAAGACAGTCCTGCCTTACGTGATAAGGCATACATATTACCGCGCGCTCGCTTATCTTAAGATTGTCGGGGGTAATCTTGACGCCCGCGGCAATCAGTCTGTCCATCTCGCCGCACAGATGCTTCATATCTATTACCATGCCGTTACCCATCACGTTGGTTACCTCGGGACGAAGTATGCCCGAAGGGATAAGGTTGAGTATGAATTTACCCAGTTCGTTGATAACGGTATGTCCGGCATTATTGCCGCCTTGATAACGACACACCACGTCGTAGTCGCGGGAGATAAGGTCTACCATACGACCTTTTCCTTCATCGCCCCAGTTGATTCCGACAATAGCTGTTAACATTATGTTTATCTCCTTAAGAGTTATTTGCGTATATACTGTATACCTTATTAATTATCGCGCGCGCCCGATACAGCGTCTATTCCTTCCATGGATAGACCGTTGGCGCAGGGAGAATATGTCAAGGATACAATCTATCTGCTCTTTATATTGTTTTCCGTCCCTACGGCGCGCTTTTTATCGCCGCCGCTTGCGGGCTTTATCTTAGCAGACGGTATCTTAGACATTGCTTAGTCTGCTTGGCACGCTTGCCGCATATCTGCCCTATCTCTGCCGATATCGAGATAGCCGCTGCGTTAAGTTCTTACCGCTTTATATTGCCCGCAGTTGTGGCAGCGCTCTTCTTCGCGCTATTATTCGCAGCGGGCTTTATCTTGGCAGACGGTATCTTAGACTTCACCATGCCGGCAGTCTCTTTTATCCTTATAAAGAAGTTTTTAATCTCTTTGATAAGCTCCTTCACTGCGCCTATTTCCACTCGCATTACAAGCATACATGGCGCGATACATATCATCATGATCGCTAGCTTAGTTATCATGTCCGACGTCAGCGAATTGATTGAGAAGAATTCTCTCGTCCAGTCTACCGACACGGCGAATATCAGTCCCATCAACGCTAAGAATATCAAGAATAATCGCATCTTGGTATACGGATAACACACCTGCAATAGCACAAGTAGCGCGGTAAGTCCCGTTACGTAGAACGCCATCGTGGCAATCTGCGACGATACGTCTATACCGATGTCGTGATAGAGTATCGATATTACCGTAACCATCAGCGCAATGGTAAGTCCCGCCGGCAACGCCTTGGAGAAGACCTTGGATAGGAAACTTCCCGTAACCTTCCTATTATTAGGCTCGAGAGCGAGGAAGAAGGAAGGCATACCTACGAACAGACCGCTTATCAGCGTGAGCTGTATGGGTACGAAAGGATAAGACAGCTGCAATATTATGCACATGAGCGTAAGCACTACGCTGAAAGTCGTCTTGACAAGGAAGAGCGACGCCACCCTCTCTATATTGTTGATTACTCGTCTGCCCTCGGCAACGACGCTGGGCAGGGACGCAAAGTCGCTGTTCATCAGCACCAGCTGCGCGACGTTACGCGCCGCCTCGCTGCCCGACGCCATGGCAATGGAGCAATCCGCCTCCTTGAGAGCCATAACGTCGTTGACGCCGTCGCCCGTCATACCTACGGTATAGCCTTTAGCTTTGAGCGAGGTTACCAATATCTTTTTCTGCTTGGGCGTAACTCTGCCGAATACCACGTACTTATCGCACGCCTCGTATATATCTTCGTCGGCAGTGAGCGTAGTTGCGTCGATGTATTTCTCCGCGCCAATAAGTCCCGCGCGCTCTGCCACCTTGGATACCGTTATCGGGTTGTCTCCCGATATTACTTTAAGGTTGACGCCCTGCTCGGCGAAGTAACGCAGCGTCTGCTCGGCGTTCTCTCTTATCTTATCGGATAAGATAATCAGTGCCACGGGACGCATCTCGGCGACGCTCATCGTCTCCACGAAGGCTTGCTGAGTATATACAAGCACGAGCACTCTGTAGCCGTTGCGGCCGTATTCTTCTACGTCCTCTCTAATAGTTTCGTATCTTTCTTTCAGCACGAACTCGGGCGCGCCTACTATAAATCTGCCCTTAGCCCCGAAGTCTGCTCCGCTCCACTTCCTCGCGGACGAGAAAGGCACCGTACCGAAGCACTCGTACAGATTTTCGCTCTTGAACCTCTCACCTATCGCCTCAAACGTAGAGCCGCTCGTGCCAAGCGCCGCGACCATACTGGACATGATGTCCTCCACGTCGCCGTACTGGTCGGAATAAGGCTTGATATCCTCCACCTGCATACTGCCCTCGGTGATAGTACCCGTCTTATCGAGGCACAGCATATCTACGCGCGCAAGCGTCTCGATAGAGAACAGGTCCTGCACCAGCGTCTGCTTGCGGGCGAGCTTGATTACGCCCACTGCCAAGGCTATAGAGGTCATCATTACCAATCCTTCGGGTATCATGCCTACTACGGACGCTACGGAGTTGGTAACGACAGAGCTTACTTTAGCCGCCATATCCGAGGACACTATATTGAACATATCCAGATATCCCAGTCCCTTCTCCGCGCAGTTGGTAAGATACATGAGTATACCGAGGGGGAATATGGCTATGGTAACGATTCTTATAATCCAGTTGATGGAGCGCATGAGCTGCGACTTGGTCTTTTTATATTTCTTGGCTTCGCTAAGTATGGTAGCTGCAAAGTTATCTTTACCCACCTTCACGACTCTTGCTCTGCAAGTGCCCGCCTGCACGATACTGCCCGACAGCAACTCCGCGCCCGCTACTTTATGGATATCGTCCTGCTCGCCGGTAAGGAGCGACTCGTTGACCTCGCACTCTCCGCTGACTACTACCGCATCGGAGGCAATCTGCTCGCCTGCGTGTATCTCCATGATATCGTCCAATACCACTTCGGATATGTCCACGTTGATGCACTCGCCGCCGCGCACTACGCTCACCTTAGGCACGTTGAGCAGCGACATCTTCTCGAGCACCAGCTTGGACCTCACCTCTTGCACGATACCCACAATCATATTGAATATGACCAATATTATAAAGGTCATGTTCTTAAGAGAGCCGAATACGAGTATTAGCGCGGCAAGGAAGAAATTGAGCGCATTGAACAGCGTCATTACGTTGGACCTGAATATGCGCAGATAAGACTTGGTAACTATATTGGGCTGGACGTTATTGTATCCTCTTACCGTCCTCTCCTCGACCTGCTCGTCGGTGAGACCTATCTCGGGATCGGGCTCCACTCTCTTAAGCTCGGAAGTATAGGAATGCTTCTTCTTTTTATCGGGCTTTGTGGCTTTTACTTTAGCCTTAGGCTCCTTATCTTTCTTTTTATTCTCCGCGGAATGTCTATCTGAATTATCCGCGACGATAGCAGAAGAAGAATTTGCTTTATCCTTACCCTTCTTTACGCTCTTTTTATCATCGGCACTTGCCGCAACAGCGGATTTATCATTATCGCCGCCTTTTGTCTCGCTTGCAATCGCGCCGCCTTTATTTACGCTCGTTGCCGCGACGCTCTTATCTATCGGCGCAACGTCTTTACGAGCCGCGCCCGCGCCGCCCGCTGCCGCCTTATTGCTTGCAGGCGCGCCGACTGCTCTATTGGGCACAGCCGTCCGATTGAGGGCAGCATCTTCTTGACTTTTGGGCACTTGACGCCTTATCACTTTTACAAGTCTGCCGTCGGGCAATCTCTTATACGTTACGTCCTCTTGCGCTCCGCTTGCCGCGCTCTGCATATCCGCGCCTGCAGCCCTATTGCCGCTTGCGCTTACTGCGCTACCATCCTTAGACGTCTTAGCTACGGTTGCCGCCGCTGTCGGCTTGGTCTTTACGATGACGGTGCGCCCGTCGGGAGTAACCATCCTTCTGCCCTCGGCAGGGACGGGCGACTTATTCGACGCGCCCGAGCCGTCGGTACGCCTATCCGCCGCAGTCTTATCGGCGGTTGCGACAGTTGCCGCATTGCGCCCCTTGGCGGTTACGGTCTTAGCTGCCGCGGAAGAATTACCCTCTACTGCCGCCTTGCCCTTTTGAGCGGGTGCGCTCGCAGCGGCGGGCGCAGAGGCTGTCTTGCGTCTTGCAGCGTTGCTATTATTTCCGTTTACGGAAGTATTTGAGTCCTTGCTTTTGCCCATATACTGAATGATATCATTTTTATCCTTTATAAGTCAATTACTTAAGTAATATAATATATTAAATAAATAAGCGGACGCTCAATCGGAAAACTCCGCTGCCCGTCCGCCTCGATATTAAGCCCAAATAACGTCAATCCGCCGTATATTCTATTATCTCCGCTTCCTTTATCGCCTCGTCTATCATAGCATCCAAATCGACGAGTTTTGCCTCTTCCGCCCTTGCCTTATCCAGCTTGGGATTGATGACGGGATTTTTAGGAAGGAACACGGTACAGCAATCTTCGTAAGGCTGCTTGCTGATGTCGTAAGTGCCGATTTTTGCGGCGGTGTCCATAATCTCGTATTTATCCATGCCGATAAGCGGACGGAATACGGGCAGCTGCTGCACGGCGTCCTCGGTGCTTGTGATACCCGCAACTGTCTGAGACGCCACCTGTCCGAGACTTTCGCCCGTAATCAACGCGCCGCAGCCGTTATCTACGGCAAGTCTTTCCGCAATCCTCACCATCACTCTGCGCATTACGGTTATCATGAAGTCGCCGTCGCAACGCCTATGTATTTCTTCCTGAATTTTAGTAAATGACACGACTATCAGCCTTATATCGCCGCAATAGCGCGTCATCGTCTTGGCGATATCCAGCACCTTCTGCCTTGCCTGCAAGCCCGTATGCGGATAGCTGTGGTAGTGCACCGCCGTAATCTTCATGCCCCTGCGCGCCATCCTATAGCCCGCCACGGGAGAATCGAATCCGCCGCTGAGCAGCAGCATACCTCCGCCCGCCGTGCCTAAAGGCATACCGCCTGCGCACTCCACCTTACCGCTGTAGACGTAGGCGCAGCCGTTCTCGCGGATATCTATATTGACGGTAGTATCGGGCGTGAATAGGTCTACGCTCAAACCCTGT
Organism: uncultured Clostridia bacterium; assembly: GCA_947175555.1. Classification (GTDB taxonomy): domain Bacteria; phylum Bacillota; class Clostridia; order Christensenellales; family UBA3700; genus Alloclostridium. The sequence goes on from CAMWNK010000011.1 coordinate 29,795, forward strand.
CTGCGGCCGAGAATATATCCGCCCGCTTCCATGGCAATCTGCATGGAGTTTTTATTCATTCTCTTATCTGCGCGCTTTACTCTCACGCAGAAGGTCTTGCTCCCCTCGGGCACTGCGGACAGCGCGGCGGCATACATCTGCTCGTAGTCGGAAGCCACCTTCACCGCCACGCTCAGCGAGCACAGTCCGAATATCTTGGTAAGCCTATCCACCAAGCTCCTCTCCTGCTCAGGGCGGTAGTTTTCTACGTAGTATCTGTTCTGCGTACGGCTGAAATTGCACTCGTAGGGCGCCAGCGCACGCTTAATGCTGTCTATCAATGCGCTCTCGAATGAAGAGCGATTCCTGCCCTTGAGGAACAACTCGCCGTATCTTAGCAATATTACTTTTTCCATATTTATCTGCCTACCTTTTGATATATCTTCTCAATTTTTCTATCTCTTCGCCTATCGCTTTTGCAACGATATCCACCTCTTGCAAGGTATTGAATTGACTTAGGCTCAGCCTCAGTATTCCGCCTGCGTACTTCTCCTCGAGCGACAGCGCGGAAGCTATACGCCTATCCGCCTTGCGCGCGGAACATGCCGAGCCCGTCCCCGCAATAATGCCTCTGTCCTCAAGGCAGTGGGCGAGCACCTCTCCCCTTACTCCCGCAACGGCTATGCTGAGGATATGCGGCGCGCTCATATCGATATCGGTATTGATAATTACGTCCGATACGCTGCCCGATATCCCCCTTGCCAAGGCGTCCCTCATGGCTCTTATCTCCACGCCGATACCGCTAAGCTGTCCGCACTTCACGCTTGCCGCGTGTGCAAATGCGCATATCCCCGCCACGTTTTCCGTCGCGGAGCGTACGCCCCTCTCCTGTCCGCCGCCGTACACAAAGGGAGATAAATGCACCTTTTTACTCACGTACAACGCGCCTACGCCCTTGGGCGCGTGCACCTTATGACCGCTAATGCTGTACAAGTCCACGCCAAGGCTCTTGACGTCCACGTACACCTTGCCCAGCGCCTGCACTCCGTCGCTGTGGATGATTGCGGCAGGGGCAAGCCTTCTTGTAATCTCCGATATCTTGGCTATATCGTTGAGCGCGCCCGTATCGTTGCTCACGTGCATTATCGATACCAGTCGCGTATCGTTGTTGATTGCCTTCTCGAGCGCGGATATATCCGCCCTGCCGTGCCTGTCTGTGGGTATGACTACGAACTTATAGCCCCTGCTCTCGAGCTCTTTAGCGGTGTTATATACGGCTGCGTGCTCCACGGCGGATATCACTATCTCGCCGCTCTTTCTCCTCAGCGAGCAAGTGAGGGCGATATTATCCGCCTCGCTTCCCGATGCGGTAAACAGCACTTCGCCGCTCTCGCACCCCATGCAGCGCGCTATCTTTTCCCTTGCCTCCTCTACGGCGTTAGCCGCCTTAGCCGCCATACCGTACAGAGCGGAAGGATTATAATATAACTCCTCGTTATAATGCCTTATTATGTCGCTGCACTCGCCGTAAACTCTCGTCGTAGCGGCGTTGTCCATGTATATCATAATTGCACTTCTCCTGCAAGAATACTATAGGTATAATTATCGAGCTTCAACGCTATCCTGCGCCCCGTATTAGTCTCCACGAGATACACGCCCTCGCAATCGCCCACGTACATCTTCTCCGCGCCCGCGCCGATATCGCATGAGTTTACGCTCTTGATATCCGCCCTGCCTATGCTTATAAGCTCTTTGCTTTTCCCGATGATTTTCTTACTCACGCTCAGCCGTCCGTCGCTCAATACGTATTCGTATGAGTATACCGCGTGCAGCGATATCCTGCGCATGATAAGCCCCGCCGCGACGCACGCCGCCGCTATAGCAAACAGCACGGGCTTGAACAAGCCTGCCGCCGCGCTGAGCAACGCGCCTATATCCGTAGCTATCGCAGCTATCAGCAATACTGCCCTGAGCGGCTTATATTTATATTGCTCGTACTCTTTGATATAAGTCATTGCAGCCTCGCAACGGTTACGCCGCTGTCGCCCTCGCCGTATTTGCCTTCTCTGTACTCTAAGATTGCGCTGTGCGCGCCGAGCGCCTTTCTTACCGCGACGCGCAACGCTCCGCTTCCCTTGCCGTGCACGACGGTTATTTCGGGATAGCCCGCCCTCAGCGCATCCTCTATATAGGCGTCGAGGTTATATATTGCCTCGTCGCACGTCTGACCGCGCAAATCTATCTCCGCGCTCACGTGCCTGCTCGGCGCGCCGTCCTCTCCGATCGTCCGCTTTATTATGACCTCGCCCTTATTAGACGCCTTTATCTTATATATATCGTCCGCGCTCACCATTGCGGTCATCACGCCCGCCTTCACCTTATACTCGCGCTTTTTTGCATTATAGGAGCATACCTTAGCCCTTTTTGCAAGCGACTTGACGTATACGTCGTCGCCTACGGATATCTCTCCGCCCTCTTTCTTTATCTCGTTCGAGCCTGCTATAGGCGCGCGCTCTCCTCTTGCAAGCTCGTTCTTTAGCCGCCTTGCCTCGAACAAGGCTTTCTCGTCCCCTTCTTTTACCTTTTGCCTTATCTGCTCGACCAGCTCTTCCGCCTGCTCGGTATAGTCGGACAGCAATTCCTTATATCCCTTGCGCATCTTCTCCTCAAGCCTTGCCCTCACGCTCTCGCACCTATCGCGCTCTGCCTGCGCCTCACGCGCCCGAGCCTCGCTCTCTTGCCTATACCTTCTTGCCTCGGCAAGGTTTTCCTCCGCCTCCCTCAAGGCTTTTTCCGCGCCGCTAAGCAGGGCGTTAAGCCTTATCTTATCGGGAGAGATCAGCGAGATTGCCCGCTCTGTTACCGATTTAGGCAGTCCTAAGGCGGCTGCCGTCTCCAATGCGTTGGACGCGCCCGCTACGCCCGTAACCAGCCTGTAGGTAGGCTTATACGTCGTAGGATCGAAGTCCATCGACGCGTTGCTTATCCCGCCCGTTTGAGCGGAAAATGCCTTAAGCTCGTCGTAGTGCGACGTAGCTATGCACTTGCAACCCGCCTTCAGCAGATACTCTATGCAAGCTACCGCCAGCGCGCTGCCCTCCTGCGGATCGGTGCCGCCGCCTATCTCGTCCAGCAGTACCAAGCTGCCGCCGTCCGCGCGCTCCAGTATCTCGGCAACGTTGGACATATGGGAAGAAAAGGTGGATAAATTGCGCTCTATGCTCTGCAAGTCGCCTATGTCGCAGTATACGCTGCCAAAGTAAGACAGCTCGCTGCCCTCTGTGCAAGGCACGTACATACCGCTTGAAGCCATAAGCGTAAGCAGTCCGCACATCTTAAGCGACACCGTCTTGCCGCCCGTGTTGGGACCGGATATTATCATCACGCTGTACTCGCCGCCAAGCGCAAGCGATACGGGCACCGCAGTCTTGACGTCCAGTAGCGGATGCCTGCCGCCCACGATGTTGATATAGCCCTTATTATTGAGTATCGGCATCACCGCTTTTACAGCCTTAGCGTATTTTGCCTTGGCAAGTATGGCGTCCAGCCGACTTAGCCTATCGCAGGCGTCCTCTATATTGTCGCTCTGCGCCCTTATCTGCGCGGTGAGGGCGGCAAGTATACGCCGCTCTTCCTCTTCCGCCTGCGCCTGCAATGATTTTACGTCGTTATTCAGCTCTACCACCGCGTACGGCTCTATATATACCGTAGCTCCGCTGGCAGAGCGGTCATGGAGTAAGCCCGCGACCGAGGAGCGGCACTCCGCCTTGACAGGCAGCACGTATCTGCCCGACCTGACCGTTATTATTGCGTCTTGCAGATACTTGGATTTACCTGCAACGAGGTAAGAATTGAGCTTGGCTCGCACCGCCTCGCTCGCCTGCCTTACCGCGCTTCTCAGATGTCTCAGCTCATTGGAAGCGTTATCGCTCAGCTCGCTGTCGCCGACGATGCTCTCGCTTATCGACCTCTCCAGATAGCCGTCTACCGAGATATCTTCTGCTATCTCTCTTATTATCTCGATACTGTCGTCGTTGACGCCGCATATCGCCGAGCGCGCAACTCTTGCCGTATGCAACGCGTCCCCTACCGCCTTAATCTGCGGTATGCTCAGTATGGACATCTTCCTTGCCATCTCAAGGCAATCGGACACGCTCTCATACCCCACGTCGGGCGATACGCAGTGCTCATACAGCAATTTATCCGCCTCGCGCGTCTGCTCGAGCATATATACTGCGTCCTCATAGCTTGCAGCGGGGCAAGACTCTATTACGCGCACTGCCGCCTCGCGTCCGCAGCAATAGCGGGACAGCTCTTTCATAACTTTCCCGTATTCAAGCGCATTCAATGTCTTAGTATCTATCACTTTACTCCCCTCAGCAGATGTCCCGCGCTGCCGCCTGCATACTTCTCGCCTTTAAGATAGGCGTCTATTACCTTATTTGCGCTGCCTACGTCGCAGCCTGTCATATCGAGCAGATACCTGCCGCTCTCGACTATCGCCTTGTGCTTACCCGCAATATTGACGGTATCGGGATTGAGCAATTCAAAGTAGCAATCCGCAAGCCTTATCCTTTTGATAGGATACTCGCCGTAACTATCGCCGTACTTCATCTCCTCTCTCCACTTGCAGCTGTCGCATCCGCACTTGTAATTGAGCTTTACAGGGCAATGCGTCAGCGTCATCACGGCAGGTCTGCCATAGGCGTACACTATCGGATTGGGCAGTCCGTTTACTTCCGCCGCATTGAGCTCGGGCGATGCGACGTAGTCCTCAAGCCCCAACTGCTCCATACATTTCTTGTTATAAATATTCAATCCCGTGCCGCCGATAGCAGGCAACTTGTATTGCTTGGCAAGGTATACCGCTCCTATATTATCGCAGTACAATCCCTTGATATTATCCTTCAATTTATCGACTGCTTGCTTGACTATACGCATGTCGGCAACTCTGAGAATTTTCGGAATAGCCAGATATATTCTCAAATTATTCTCAATTAAGCCGTTTTTCATAATATAATCGATGTTTTTAGAGCTAAAGTCGCGTATTTTCAGTATTCCGTCCATACCCGAGCTTGCACAGCGGCTGAGTATATCGATATCGTCCGACATCACCGCTACTTGCCCGCAGATACGCTCTGCACTATCGCTTTCAGCTATACGCCGGGCGGCGTCTTCCGCCTCATAGCTCACCCGCTCTACCTTATAATTATTCAGTATTTCCGCCTTTAGCTTGGCTATGCCGCTCTTGCGCAAATCGTTGATTACAGATATGGGCGCAAAGCAGTTTTCACTCAATTCCACGCTCAGCGACGAGCATTTCAATTCGCCGTTATCCTTATCCATAACCGCGCGAATATCGCCCTCCGTTATCGACCTATTCAGCGCAGGCTGCGCTATATATTCGCTCTCCACTCTCGCGCCGACGTTAGAAGAAGTAAGAGTTAAGGCTATCTTTTTACCGATAGCAACCTCTATTGCCGCGTCAAAGGGGATATACTTTCTCTTGCCTATCAGCTCCCTTTCTCTGACGATATCATAGGTTATGCTTATCTTATCGCCTGCGCGCAGCCGAGAGCTGAGGCACGGTATGATAAGCCTGCCGCCTTCGCGCTCTATCTTATCCACCCTCATGCCGCACACTTCTGCGCCGCCGCGCGTTATCTTTATGCCGTCGCCGACAGCCAAATCGGGGATATCGTCAGTCTCTATCCTGCCCTTGCCCACCTTTTTGATTGCGCCGACCTCTTCGCCCGCATTATTTGCTATCTTATATGATATTATATCCGAGTTGCCCTTATCGTAGCCGGATATAAAGCCGCCTCTGTTATACGCCCTTTTCAATCTGGATAAGGCAGACTTATCCCTCTTGCCGTCCATCGCGTCTTTATACGCGCTCACCGCTTCCGCCACGTAGTAAGGCGTCTTGAGCCTGCCTTCTATCTTACAGCTATCTACTCCCGCATCCTCAAGCCTTTGCAAATCGTTCAGTCTGCATATATCCGACGCAGATAGCAGATAGCCCTTGCCTTCTCCGCACGTGTATTCCCTGCGGCAAGGCTGATTGCATCTGCCTCTGTTGCCGCTGTCTCCGCTCATAAACGAGGACATAAGGCATCCGCCGGAAAAGGATACGCACAGCGCGCCGTGCACGAATACTTCCACTTCGAGACCGCTCGCCTTTACGCTCTTTATATCCTCGATACGGCACTCCCTCGACAGCACTACGCGCCTAAAGCCGAGCTGCTTAGCCATCAACGCGCCTTCGAGATTGTGGATACCCATCTGCGTGCTCGCGTGCAGAGGCACTTTGCTCTCTCTGAATATATCCAGCGCGCCGATATCGGTAACGATGAAGGCGTCCGCGCCCGCATCCGCCGCAGCGCTCACCCTCGAGCGCAGCATATCTATCTCGCTATCTTTTACGCACGTGTTAAAAGCGATATAGACCTTTACCCCGTGCAGGTGGCAAAAGTCTATATATTCGGATATATTTTCTGCTGTAAAGTTGTCGGCTTTGGCTCTGGCATTGAATAGGTCCATACCCAAATACACCGCCCCTGCGCCCGAATATACTGCGGCTTTAAGCGAAGCGGCGTTGCCTGCGGGAGCAAGAAGCTCCATTTATCTGAGCACTCCGCCCAGCTCGGAGTGCAATTTTTCCGTAATCCTGTCCATACGCGAAGAGATGTCTGCGTCGGTTAGCGTCTTGTCGTCCGCTCTGAATACGAGATTGAGCGCAACGCTCTTTTTCTCTCCCAAAAGCAGCTTGTTGCGGTATACGTCGAATACGCTCACTTCCTTAAGCAGACCGCCGCCCGCCTTCTTGATAGCGGCGATTATCTTGGCAGCCGATACGTCCTCTTCCACTACTATCGCAAGGTCGCGCTCCACGGGAGGGAACTTGCTCACCTGTTCAAAGACGTATTTCCTACGCGCGTACTTGTGCAGCATATCAATGTCCAGCTCCGCAATATACAGTCTTTCTTCCACGTTGAAGGCAGCCGATACGTCGCGGTGCACCTCGCCGATATAGCCCAATACCTTGCCGCCCGCAGCCACGATATCCGCGCTCCTGCCGCCGTGAAGATAAGGCAATGTAGAGCGCTCGTAGGCCGCGTCTATCCCGAAGGCGCGCATTATGTTTTCTATCACGCCTTTTACGGTATAGAAGTCCTCGTCCTTGCCGTACGCGCCCAACGCCAGCCTCTCCGACTGCTCGGGCAATTCTGCCCCCTTATCGTAATATACTCCCGCCACCTCGTACAGCCTTGCCGTATGAATGGACTTGAGATAATTGCTTGCAAGCGTGGATATTATGGAGTATGCAAGCGTGGTGCGCATACGCGATACGTCTTCGCCCAGCGGATTGAGAAGCTCTACGCTGCTGTGCAGCGCGTCATCCTCGGGCAACATTAGCACATCGCACATCTTGGGCGAGACAAAGGAGTACGTCAATATCTCGTTATAGCCCGCCGCTACGCACAGCCTTTTCACAAGGTCGGTATCGGCAATGCGCAGCCCCTTGCCGCCTACGGTCTGCTTGCCCTTTTCCATAAGGGTGCCGTCTATCTTGTCATAGCCGTAGAAGCGTATTACCTCTTCGGCTAAGTCATTTACGTTTTCCAAGTCCTCTCTGCCCTCGGGAGGGATGCAGACTATCTTATCGCCGTCGCGCTCCACTTGGATTCTGAGCGCGGCAAGTATCCTTACCGCTTCGTCTGCGGGGACGTCCACGCCGAGTATGCCGTTGATGCGGCTCAGCGACGTCTCTATACGCCTTGCCTTAGGCTTATTGTCGAATACGTCTATCATATCTTGCGCTATCACGCCGCAACCCAATTCCTGCACCAAGTGCAGGGCGCGGCGCACGCCTATCTCTTGCAGCGAGCAATCAACGCCCTTTTCGTACCTTGCCGAAGAGTCCGACCTCAGTCCCAGTCCGCGCGAGGTGCGGCGCACGCTGTCGCGGGCAAACTTCGCGCTCTCGAATATTACCCCTTGGGTATCTTCTCTGATACCGCTGTTTTCTCCGCCCATTACGCCTGCGATTGCGCAAGGCTTTGCGGCGTCGGCTATTATCAACATATCGCTGCTAAGCGTATACTCCTTGCCGTCGAGGGCGACTATCTTCTCGCTATCGAGGGCGCGCCTTACGTTTATCTTCCCCCCATCTATATCGCGCATGTCGAACGCGTGCATGGGCTGACCTATCTCGGTGAGCACGTAGTTGGTGATATCTACCAGATTGCTTATAGGTCTGATACCCACCGCCTTGAGCCTACGTCTGATATATTCGGGAGACGGCGCAATCTTCACGTCCGTTACTGCCGCCGCCATATATCTGGGACACAGCTGCTTATCCTTAACGCTTACGCTCACATAGTCGCCCGTCTTACTCGCCTTATCCGCGCTAAAAGACAGGTCAGGCATCTTGAGCGGCTTGTTCAATATAGCCGCAACCTCGCCCGCAATGCCGAGCACGCTGTTGCAGTCTCCTCTATTCGCCGTTACCGCAACGTCGAGTATGACGTCGTCGTATCCGAGCACGTCGTTGATATCCGTGCCGAGAGCCTTGTCCTCGCCGTTCATAATCAATATGCCGTATACGCCCGCGCCCTTGTAGTCGCTCTCGCTAAGCCCCAGCTCCTCGCCGCTGCACATCATGCCGCACGAGGCTACGCCCCTCAGCTTACCGCTCTTGATGCGCTTGCCGTCGGGCAAAACCGCGCCGTCCGTAGCCACGGGGACAACGTCTCCCTCTGCGATGTTGCTCGCGCCCGTAACTATCTGCAGCACTTCGCTGCCCACGTCCACCTTGCATATTACGAGCTTGTCCGCGTCGGGATGCCTGACTATGCTCTCTATCCTGCCCAGCACTACGCCCTTGATAGCGGCGCGCTGGTCGATTATCTCCTCTACCTCAAAGCCAGTATTGACAAGTCTGTCCGCAAGCTCCACGGCGGTAATATCTATATCTACAAAGTCTTTTAACCAGTTGAGAGTTACTTTCATATCTCCTCCTTAAAGCCCGATAAAAATCTGACGTCGTTTTCAAACAGTATGCGCATATCGGGTATGCCGTACTTGATCATCGCTATCCTCTCCACGCCCATTCCGAAGGCAAAGCCGCTGTATACGTCGGGATCGATACCGCTTGCGCGCAAGACCTCGGGATTGACTACGCCTGCGCCGAGCACCTCTATCCAGCCCGTGCCCTTGCATATCCTGCATCCCTTGCCGTGGCATACGGGGCAGGTAACGTCAACCTCAACGCTCGGCTCGGTAAAAGGGAAATACGAGGGGCGGAATCTTATCTTGGTCTTGGAATCGAACAACTCCTTAGCCACGCACTCCAAAGTGCCCTTGAGGTCGCACAGCGTAATGTCCTTATCTACGACCAGTCCCTCAACCTGCTGGAACATGGGCGAGTGAGTGGCGTCGTCGTCGGGACGGTACACCTTACCGGGACAAACTACCCTGATAGGCGGCTTGCTCTTATCCATTACCCTTGCCTGTACGGGCGAGGTGTGCGTGCGAAGTAGCACGTCGGGCGTAATATAAAAGGTGTCTTGCATGTCCCTTGCGGGGTGGTCCTTGGGCATATTCATGCGCTGGAAGTTGTAGTAATCGCTCTCTATCTCGGGACCTTGCTCCACGCTGAAGCCGAGCGAGATAAATACCCTCAATATCTCCTCTCTCACCAGAGTGCAGGGGTGATAGCTGCCCCTTGCTACGCCCTTGCCGCCAAGGGTAACGTCTATGCGCTCGTCCCTTGTCTTGCGCTCGAGCTCCAATCTCTTGAGGAAGGCAAGTCTGAGCTCTATCATCGACGTAATAGAGTCTCTCGCCTCGTTGACCAGCTTGCCGATAGTCGGACGCTCCTCGGGCGGAATATCCTTAAGACTGCGCAGAAGCGAAGTGAGTTCTCCGCTCTTTCCGAGCAATCTTACGCGCATGTCGTTGACGTCGCCCGCCTCGTTGCTCTCTTCCAGCCTGCTCTTGGCATATGCCAAAATTTCTTGAATCTTTTCACTTATAACAGACATTTCTCTTCTCCGTCTTTATTATAAAAAACAGCGCCCCGTAATATTAGGGCGCTGCGCGCTGTACCACCTAACTTCACGTAGTCTCATAAATAAGATTACGCCTCATTTACGTAAATAACGGTACGACCGTCCGCCGCTACTCTCCCGATAAGGATTTAAGGCGGAAGCTCCCGAGCGAATTCATCCCTATCCGACTGCCCGCCCTCACAGCCTTTTGAAGCGGACTCTCTGGAGCCTGATATAGTGGGATCACGTTCCCGTTCATAGCCTTTAATATATATTATCATTATTTTAAGAGCTTTTGCAAGGATTTTTACCGCCCTGCTACTCAACATGGCATTATAACGCTCATATTATATTATATATGCCTTACTACTACGTTACCAAGAGCGAGCCGCGCAGCTTGCGCAAGAAAAAAAGCGTAAAGATTATCGCCATACTCCTCACAATATCTCTGCTGCTGTGCGGACTGTTCTTTTACGCCAATTATCACGCGACGCAAATCATCGAGCAGCTCACCTCGGCAACGATAAGGCAGCTAATCAACGATAAAATCAACGAAGCACTCGATATGCTCGTATCCTCATACAGCGTAGACTATAACCAATATTTTACCGTAAAATACGGCTCGGACGGCATTGTGTCGCTGATAAGCGCGGATACAGTGAAAATCAATAAACTGATGTCGCAATACTCTACGCTGATACAGCAGCGCGTCGCCTCGGTAAAGGACGACGATGTCAGCGTGCCTGCGCTTGCATTCAGCGGCTGGGCTCTGATAGCCAATCTCGGAACTCCCGTAAGATTGAAAATAGAAGCCGTAGGCAGCGCGCCTTGCAACTACCGCACGGAGTTTAAGGAAGTGGGTATCAACCAGACGCTGCACAGCATCTACATAGACGTAGAAGCAGGCGTCGATATCGTACTGCCCGTCAACGATATCCGCATAGTGGAAAAGTCTTCCGTGCTCGTATGCGAAAACGTCATAGTGGGCAAGGTCCCCGACTTCTATCTCAACGGCTTAATGAGATAGCTACGCCACTGAGGCAAGAGCGGGCTTGCGCCCCTGCACTAAGAGTGATTGCCTGCAAAGCATGATAACCTAAAGCATTTAGCCCCTTACAAAGAATAATAATGTGTATAATCAAAAATTATAAAAATTTGTAAAAATGCTTAAATTATTATGAAATATGCCATTATTAATAATAATTTAGCCATTTTTATCCTAATATTGAGTTGTTAAATAAACTGCGCGATAGATTAATATAGACGGATAATGGGCTGAAAACCTTACAATAATAACCCCTGCCCTTATATAAATCAACCTATAAAGCCGTCATAAAATTGTCGCAGTTATCGCTTTAAGAATTGATAAAACAGCGGATATGACAAAGATTGCACCTATTGCTTTCGGTAGAAAACAGCGGATATGGCAATGATTGTATATTGCTTTTACGACGGAAAACAGCAGATATGACAATGCTTATAGCAATCGCTTTTGTAACGAAAAATCTACTGATAAGACAGGTATTGCAGATATAAATTATCAGTCGTGCTACTGCTCTTATACTGCAGCTTTTGCA
>CAMWNK010000012.1 GCA_947175555.1 uncultured Clostridia bacterium
GCGTAAGCGTTAGCATAGCTCGCACCGATCCCAACTACCTCAATTACAGCTTGTCTAATACTACGGTAGTATTCGATATAATCCTTGGGGCAGGTATGTCCTTAGTGTTTATAGACTGGACGGACGGAGCGGGTAATCCATTTGCAAACGGCGACAGTCTGACGTTTAACGACGCAGTGCAACACCCTGTAGTAACGGTAACAGACGGTGCAGGCACGATAATAACGGATGCAAACGTAACGTATGCCGATGCAAACGGCAACGCGGTAAGCTCCAAGTGGACAGGCAGCTATAGCGTCAAGATAAGCATAGATACAAGCAAGTACGCCATAGACGGAGCGTGCTCGGACGTATGTGAGTACGTGATATTAGTTGATAGCGACGGCAACGGAGATTACAAGATAATCTCAATAGAAGTAGGCGGAAATTATAAAAAGAACTATTCTACAGGCGATAGCTTCGATAGTTACGGTATGGTGGTGTACGGAATATATCCCGACGGGGAGAAGGTGGAGCTTAACAATAGCGATTATACGTATTCTCCGGACGGTGCGCTTACAGAAGGCGACAACACAATTACTGTGAGCTACGGAGACTTGAGCGCAACGTTCACCGTCAAGGCAGGGCAGCTTGTAGAGGGCGGTGTGATAGACGGTAAGTGGGTGAGTAAGAAAGTATACATTATCACAACGGCAGGCATTGCCGCGCTGATACTGATGTGTATTGTACTTGCGGCATGTCTTATCGGTATGAATAAAAAGATGCAGCAGTTGTTTACCAAGGCAATCAATTCAGGCGATAACGCAAGCGATACCAATAATGGCAGCCTTGCTCAAGATGAAGAAGATTGATTACTTGTAAGATAGCTATGATATACTGATTGCATTTTCAGCTGACTGCTAACTGCAGTCGGCTGAATGCTATTATATGGATATTATTTGATTTGCTTTTATAGTAACAGAGCAATTAAGCTCATCAGTATAAACGATATCAGCGATTGTGTAATTTTGGTTGCAAAGTAATATCGCCAGCTTATCTTGCAGGCGGAGAGAAATGTCAGAGACTGCATACCTATCGATATGCCGCCAAAGGATAGAGCCAGCGCAACCCAAGGCATAGTCGTAGACAGCGGCAGATTGCAATCAGCTATTATTTGACACCCTTTAGTTACTTCTACCAGCGATACTGCAATACCTCTTGCCATATCATAAGGCATCTGTTGCCAGAATACGCATTTTTGCAATCCGCTTGCGATAAGCCCTATAATTCCTATATCCTCTAATACGTCTGATATCATGCTGAATACCGCTATGTATCCGCCTACCGCCAGCAGTGAGGTGATGGAAGAGAGCATACTCTCAGACAGCAACGCGCCCATATTGCGCTCTCGTATTTTCACCTCGCCGCCCAAGGCGTCCTTTTTATTGCCGCGGTAAATCAGTCCGTTGAGCAGCGCGGAAGCAAAGTGCACGGCAAGCAGTATATATCCTGTGGACGTACTCTTGAACATGACCGTAGCCACCGTGCCTACAACGAATAGCGGTCCGCTTGTAGATGTGAATGCGGATATTATTTTGACTTGTCGCGCATTAATCGCCCCGCCGTCGTACAGTTCGCCGAGCAGCTTTGCACCTACGGGGTATCCGCTGATTATGCCCATGCAGCTTACGTAGCCTCCCGCTCCAGGGGCGTTGTATAACTTGGATACTGGCCGACGCAGTAGCGAGCCCAACGTATCCGCCATGCCCAGCCCCGTCAGCAGACGCGAGAAGAAGAAAAAGGGGAAGAGCGCAGGCGCAACCGACGTGGCAAAAAGTTTTATGCCGTAATACACCGATGCAATATATCTGTCGGGATTGATGACGAGGAAGATTATCAGTAGTGTCAGCAAGCACGAGGGCACAATCGCGCCCCCGCCTGCAAGGAAAGACTTTAGCTTACGGAAATAACCGACCATATTAAATAATACAACGTCAAAGCGCGGATAATGATTATTAATTGCCATACTTGTCTATATATAAAGATTAATAATATAGATATATTGCCTGTGCCTTGATAGTGAGGCGCGCGTATGACTTTAATAAAAGTAATGCGGCTAAAGCTGGCGATTGCATTTCATAAGTGAAATCTTTTTTTCATATCGAGGTTAAGGAGCAAAGCCGTAGTATATTCTGCAAAGAGCGATTAAATAAACTTGAAAGCATATTGCTTAAGACTTATCTATATGGCTTATTACCTTAATGCTGTTTTAGATATTCTTTACACTAAATAATTGACTTATGGGAAAAATGTAGTATAATAGAATTAGCAGTCGCAAGCATAGAGTGCTAACACTCGATAGCGATTACTGCCAGAGGTAAGAATGGATCAGTTGTCCGCAAGAAAGAAGAGATTGCTTGAAGCGGTGGTCGACAGCTATATATGCAGCGTCGAGCCTATATCTTCGTCTGCCATACAGAAGGAATATATGCCCGACGTATCCAGCGCGACGATTAGGAGCGAACTTGCGGGATTGGAAGAGCTTGGCTACCTCGTCAAGCCTCACGTAAGCGCGGGCAGAGTGCCCTCGAGCAAGGCGTACAGATACTATGTCGAGAGCATACTCAGCAGTGTGTCCGAAGAGGACATAGACGAGCTCGAGCAGGCGGGCAGAGCTAAGATAGAAGGCGTCGAGACCATTGTAAAAGATACCGTCAAGGTAGTGAGCGACATCACCAATTATACCTCTCTCATGGTGCTTGAGGGCGTTGACAATCTGATTGTCAAAGAGGTAAAGCTAATCAATCTGGGCAACGATACCGCTTTAGTCATAGTCATTACCGACGCGGGAGTGCTTAGGGATAAACTCATAGACATCGGCGCAGGCGTTACCGACGGATATCTCGACTCCGCGGCGTGCATAATCAACGACGCTTTCGGCGGCAGGAGCATTAAGGATATCAGCTACAGCGATACGTTGCCTGCCGGAGTTGAAGAATTCAAGCAGGTATTTGATGAAGTCGTCGCGCTTCTACGCGCCTGCAAGAGCGGCAGCGACTCGCAGATATACGTCGAGGGTACGGATAAAATATTCGATTATCCCGAGTACAAGGACGTAGATAACGTACGCAACTTTATGTCCGTCATCAGCCGTAAGGATAAGATACACGAGCTTATCGACGGGGACAGCGATATAGAGTTCAGCATTAAGATAGGCGCGGAAGAGGGCGTAAAGAATATGGCTCTCGTTACCGCAAGGTATGCTATCTCGGGCAATAAAGTAGGGCGCGTGGGCGTTATCGGTCCCGAGCGCATGGATTATAAAAAAGTTATCAAAGTATTGAGCAGATTGGGCAGGACCATAGGAGAGCTTACGGACAAGGAGGATAAAGATGTCTAAGAAGAAAGAAAGCGTCGAAGAAGAAAGCGAGGCTGTAACGTACGAATTCGATAAGGCAGAGCAAGTAAACGGCGATGACGTTATCGTAGAGAGCGCGCAGGATAACTACAAAGAAGAGTACGACGCGCTTAACGCAAAATATATAAGGTTGCAGGCGGACTTTGACAATTTCAAGCGTCGCAATTCCGATCTCGGTACGAGGATGTATCAAGAGGGCAAGTTCGAAGTGATAGAGGGTATATTGCCCGTGCTTGACAATCTCGACATGGCTATCTCGGCGCAAAAGGACGAGGGACAGCGTCAGGGTATCGAGCTGGTGCGCAAGCAATTCCTTGATGTTATGGGCAAGTTCGGGGTAGAAGAGTACGATCCTAAGGGCGAGGAGTTCAGCCCTCATCTGCACGAGGCGGTGATGAGTCAGGACGATCCCGACAACGTCGGCAAGATAATATCCGTGCTCAAGAAGGGATATAAGCACAGCGGCAAGGTGCTCAGGCACCCCATGGTTATTGTAGGCAAATAAGCGATATTGCGGCATTAACGCAACATACGTAAATAAATAGGAATCATAAGGAGATTAGAAAAATGTCTAAGATTATAGGTATCGATTTAGGCACGACCAATTCGTGCGTGGCAGTATTAGAGGGCGGCGATCCCGTCGTCATCCCCAATGCGGAGGGCGGCAGAACTACCCCTTCGATAGTAGCTTTTGCAAAGGACGGCGAGAGATTGGTCGGTTCGTCTGCTAAGCGTCAGGCTGTAGCTAATCCCGCAAAGACGGTAAGCTCTATCAAGCGCCACATGGGCGACTCGTATAAGGTAGATATAGACGGCAAGGGATATTCCCCTCAAGAAATCAGTGCGATGGTGCTCTCCAAGCTCAAGTCGGACGCGGAGAATTACCTCGGCGAGAAGGTTACTCAGGCGGTCATCACCGTGCCCGCTTACTTCTCCGACGCTCAGAGACAGGCGACTAAGGACGCAGGTAAGATTGCGGGACTGGAAGTAATGAGGATTATCAACGAGCCTACTGCGGCGGCTCTTGCCTACGGTCTCGATAAGGCTGACAACAAGGGACAGAAGATACTCATATACGACCTCGGCGGCGGCACGTTCGACGTATCGATACTCGAGATAGAGGACGGCGTATTCGCGGTGCTCGCTACCAACGGCGATACAATGCTCGGCGGCGATGACTTCGATAAGAAGATAATGGATTATATTATTGACGAGTTCAAGAAGAGCGAGGGCATCGATTTGAGCAAAGACGCCGCTACAATGCAGAGAATTAAAGAAGCTGCCGAAAAGGCAAAAATCGACCTCTCCGGCGTAACCAAGACCAATATCAACCTGCCTTTTATCACCATGACGGAAAGCGGTCCCAAGCACATTGATATGGACTTGACCAGAGCTAAGTTCGACGTGCTTACGGCAGACCTTGTCAACCGTACCGTTATCCCCGTAAAGAAAGCTCTTGCAGATGCGGGACTGGATATCGGCAAGATAGATAAGGTAATATTGGTGGGCGGTTCCACCCGTATTCCCGCAGTAGTCGACGCAGTAAAGAAGGCTACGGGTAAGGAGCCTTTTAAGGGCATTAACCCCGACGAGTGTGTAGCTATCGGCGCGGCAATTCAGGGCGGCGTGCTCGCAGGCGACGTCAAAGACGTATTGCTGCTGGACGTAACGCCTCTATCGCTCGGTATCGAGACGATGGGCGGAGTATTCACTAAGCTCATCGAGCGTAACACCACCATACCTACTTCCAAGTCGCAGGTATTCTCCACCGCCGCCAACAATCAGACGGCAGTCGACATCAGAGTGTTGCAGGGCGAGAGGTCCATGGCTAACGATAATAAGGAGCTGGGCAGATTCCAGCTTGACGGTATCCCTCCCGCACCCAGAGGTATCCCTCAGATAGAAGTTACCTTCGATATCGACGCCAACGGTATAGTTAACGTCAAGGCTGTCGATAAGGGCACAGGCAAGCAGCAGAGCGTAACGATTACCTCTTCTACTAACCTCAGCGACGACCAGATAGATCAAGCCGTTAAGGAAGCTGAGAAGTATGCCGAGGAAGATAAGAAGCGTAAGGAACTCGTCGATGCGCGCAACGACGCCGATCAGATGATATACGCCACCGAGAAGGCTATCGAAGAGAGCGGCGATAAGATAGACGAAGCCGACAAGAATACCCTGCAAGAGGCTGTCAAGAAGGCTAAAGAGGATATCGAAAAGGCAGAGGACGCCGATGCGGTAAGGGCTGTGATTGACGAGATGACCAAGGCCAACGGACCTATCTTCACTAAGCTGTATCAAGCTGCGCAGGCAGAGGCAGCTGCGGCAGGCGAGCATAAGGACGACAACGATAACGGGGCCGAGGGCGAAACCATAATAGACAACGACTAATAGGTATATGGCTAAAGATTTATACGAGCTACTCGGCGTGAATAAAAACGCCTCCGAGGATGAAATTAAGAGCGCCTACCGCAAGATGGCGCTCAAGTATCATCCCGACCGCTATGCTTCCGCTTCCGAACAGGAGAAGAAGAGCGCGGAGGATAAGTTTAAGGAAATCAATCACGCCTACGAGGTACTCTCGAATAAGACCAAGAAAGAGAATTACGACCGCTACGGCAATGAGGACGGTCCGCAAGGCTTTGGCGGAGGCGGAGGCTTCGGGGGCTTTGAGGGCGGAGGCGGATTCGACGATATACTCAGCTCTATATTCGGCGGGGGCTTCGGCGGCAGACGCAATCCCAACGCTCCGCGCGACGGCGACGACGTAACAATGAACGTTACGCTCACCTTTAACGAGGCGTATTCCGGCACGACTAAGACAGTGCGCTATACGAGGGAGAGCGAGTGTCCCGATTGCCACGGCAGCGGCGCTAAAGACGCGTCGTCTGTCAAGGTATGTCCTTACTGCCACGGCAGCGGCTATGTTACTCAGACGCAGCGCACAATGTTCGGTCAGCAATCCGTAAGGACCGTGTGCAGCAACTGCGGCGGAAAGGGCAAGGTAATAAGCGATAAGTGCAAGAGCTGTAAGGGCAGCGGAAGCGTGAGACG
Source organism: uncultured Clostridia bacterium (assembly GCA_947175555.1). GTDB lineage: Bacteria > Bacillota > Clostridia > Christensenellales > UBA3700 > Alloclostridium. Next base: position 6,452 of record CAMWNK010000012.1, read on the forward strand.
GGACGTCGTCAAGGAAATAAAAATTCCCGGCGGCGTGGATACGGGCACGAGGATGACTGTGCGCTATGAGGGCAACAGCGGACGCAACGGCGGTCAGAAGGGCGATTTGATTATCGTGTTCACCGTGCAGGCAAGTCCTATATATAAGCGCGTGGGCAACGACTTGTTTGCCGATCAGCATATTACGGTATATGACGCGGCGGTAGGATGCGATATCATGCTTGAGACCATGAAAGGACCTGCCAAGCTCAAGATACCCGAGGGCGTGCAGACAGGCACAAAAATCAGACTCAAGGGCAACGGCATGAAAGTGCTCAACCGCGACACCTACGGCGACTTATACGTAACGGTCAAGGTGGATACCCCCAGAGGATTGGATAAAAAGCAGCTTAAGCTCCTCAAGGAGTTTGAAGATTCGCTCAAAGACGGTCAGAAACCGAGGTACAACAAGAGCTGATGAATATCGTAAAAAGGGTTACCGTATATACTACAAGCGCAGGCAGCGAGCTTGTGGCTGATATTTTATACGGCGCGGGCAGCGAAGGCGTAGGAATATACGACAGCGAGGACTTCAAGTCCATGCTGAATAGCGATATAATATGGGATTATGTGGACGAGTCCGCCCTCGCATACTCAGAGGTAGTACGCGTGGCGGGCTTTTTTTCGCCCGACTTCAACGTGAATATCATCACGGAAGCATTACAGGAGCTTAAAAGTCGTTCTGAGACAGACCTCGGCAGTTTGGAAATAAACTGCGACGAGGCGGACGCCGATGCGTGGATAGATATTTGGAAGTCTTACGCCCGCCCCATACGCGAGGGCAAGATAGTCATATTGCCCGAGTGGACAGATTGCGGATTTAAGAGCGAGCAGGGCGATATAATTATTCGTCTCGATCCTGGGATGGCTTTCGGTACGGGAGAACACGAGACCACAAGGCTGTGTCTGAGACTGTTGCAAGACGTCATAAAGACGGGGGACAGGGTACTCGATATCGGTACGGGCAGCGGGATACTCGCAATAGCAGCCGCTAAGCTGGGAGCAAGCGAGGTTGATGCCTGCGATATAGACGCTCAGGCTGTGGATGCGTGCATACGTAACTGCAAGGTCAACGGCGTCGCCGATAAGGTCAATGCCGCTAAGGCGGACTTGACGTCTGCAGCTCGCGGCAAGTATGACGTAGTGCTCGGCAACATTACTGCCGATATCCTTATGCGCCTTAGCAATGATATAGGCGACTATACCGCAAGCGGCGCATCGACTGTGGTGTCGGGGATAATCCACTCCCGCGCAGACGATGTGGAGCAGGCTTATACTAAGGCGGGCTTTAATCTTGCAAAGACGGCTGTTTTAGGCGAGTGGCGGGCATACGTATGGAAGTAAAGAGATTTTTTGCAGATACTTCACCCGATTGCGGCGTATTTACCTTGGACGGCGACGAGCTGTATCATATGAGGAAAGTGCTCAGGTACAAGGTAGGTTACAAGGCGATAATATGCAACGGCGACGGCAATGAGTACGATTGCACCGTTACCGAAATTACGGACGATTGCGCAGTCCTTAAAGTCGATAATGTGCATGAGTGCGCGGGCGAGCCCGACTTCAATCTCAGATTATGTCAAGCTATTCCCAAGAGCGCGAAATACGAATACATAATTCAAAAGAGCGTGGAGCTCGGCGTAAGCGAAATTATTTTTTTCGATTCCGACTATTCAAGTAGCGAAGAGTATAGGCAGGAGCGCGCGGATAAGATTGCGCTCGAGGCGTGCAAGCAATGCGGCAGAGCTCGCAGAGTTAGGGTGAGCCGCTTGTCATCTCTCGATGAGGTGCTCGATAGGGCGCAGGGCATGTCTGTTATTATGCCTTACGAGAAGGCGGACGGCGCGTCCATAGCTTGCGCCGCAGGCGTCAAGGGAGATATAGCGCTCATCATCGGTAGTGAAGGCGGATTCAGCGACAGGGAAGCTCGCCTTGCGATAGACAGGGGTGCGATGCTCGTAACGCTGGGCAAGCGCATCCTTAGATGTGAGACAGCTGCGGCGGTTGCAACCGCGCTCGTAATGTATGAAAGAGGCGGATTGGGCAAGTGAAGATAGTAGTATACAATCTCGGTTGCAAGGTCAATAAGTACGAGTGCGACTGTCTTATAAGTAAATTGAGAGAGAGGGGGCACGAGGTATCGGAGAAGCTGGAGCGTGCCGACATATATATAGTCAATACATGCGCCGTAACCGCCGAGGCGGAACGCAAGTCAAGGCAGTGCGTAAGCAGATGCCTAAAACTTAACGGCGATGCTAAGGTGATAATCGCAGGCTGCGCTTCTCAAGACGACTATCAGCCCTTTTCCGACTCTCCGCGCGTGAGTTATGTGTGCGGTACAGCGGGCAAGTCGGAAATAGTAGACAAGCTCGACGATATCGGCGTCAACGTATCTCAGCTTCCTATTGAGTACGAAGAGCTGGGCAATCCCGAGACCGACCGCACGCGTATGTCGGTCAAGATTCAGGATGGGTGCGACAATTACTGTTCATATTGCCTGATACCGTATCTCCGCGGGCGAAGCCGCAGCAGACGAGAGGACGCTATAATAAGCGAATGCTCGAGTTTAAGCCGCAAGACGTGCGAAATAGTGCTTACGGGCATAGATATATCTTCCTATGGGAAGAATATCGGCAGCTCTCTTGCCTGCCTCATAGGCAAACTCAAGGACATAGATTGCAGGATAAGGCTGGGCTCATTGGAGGCGAGCGTTATCACAAGCGAGTTGCTTGACGCGTGCAAGGCTTTACCTAAGTTCTGTCCGCACTTTCATCTGTCTTTACAGAGCGGTTGCGACAGCGTGCTCAAGCGTATGAACAGACACTATACCACAGACGAGTACGCGGACAAAGTCGCCCTTATCCGCGCATATTTTCCCGATGCTGCGATTACTACGGATATCATATGCGGCTTTCCTTGCGAGAGCGATATTGACTTTGAGCAGACGCTTGGATTTATTGACAGGATAGGGTTTGCTCATGTGCACGTATTCGGATATTCGCCGCGTAAAGGCACTGCCGCGGCAAGGCTCAAACCATTGCACGGCAGCATTGTCAAGGCAAGGTGCGCAAGAGCTCAAGAGATTGCTAAGGCGTGTGCCGATAGATATCTTAGCTCTATTATTGGTAAGACGTTAGAGGTATTGACAGAAGGCGTAGAGGACGGATATACCTGCGGATTTTCAAGAGAGTACGTAAGATGTTATATATCGGGCGCGCCGCTTGGCAGCGTAGTCAGAGTAAGAGCAATCGAGCCGTATGCGGACGGATTGCTGTGCGAGATGATTTAGTCGTTTCGTTTAGCGGCATCAGTCAATCGATTAAATAAAATTATATATTAGGAGTGAAGGTTATGGATAACTGCATTTTTTGCAAAATAATCGCGGGGGATATCCCTTCTGACAGAGTATACGAGGATGAGGATATGATAATCATCAGAGATATCAATCCGCAAGCGCCCGTGCATCTCTTGCTTATCCCCAAGGAGCATTATGCCGACATCACGTGCCTTAACGCAGAGAGGGCTGCTACGCTTGGCAGATGTCTTAATAAGTTGCAAGATATCGTCGGCAATATTCCTCAGCTCAAGGACGGATTCAGACTGATTAATAATAAAGGCGAATTTGCGGGGCAGACCGTAGGACATATGCACGTGCATATTCTCGGCGGCACGGCTATGGGCGAGGGATTGCTGTAATACATATATTAAAAAACAGTTGACATTAAAGCCTTGATATAATAATATAATCAAGTAGATAATTCCGTAGAGCGGACAGGAGGTGAAAAGTATGTCGACAGTCAAAGTAGGAGAAAACGAGTCTTTGGACAGCGCAATCAGACGCTTTAAGCGTAAGTGCTCTCGCGACGGCATAATCGGCGACCTCCGTAAGAGAGAGGCTTACGAGAAGCCCAGCGTTAAGCGCAAGAAGAAGGCAGAGGCAGCTCGCAAGCGTATGTATAAGAACTGATTAATACGCGATTAAGGCACGGAGATATCCGTGCTTTTCTATTTATCGGCTCATGATATTATGCGCTGCGGCAGCGCGCTCTTATTGATGTGGGCGAGTGGCTCGCATCCCTTATAGATACGATACTTAATATGCGTAATCTGCCTTATTAGACGCTAATTAATTAGGTATTGTATGAAAGATATTAAATAGAGTATAAGTCCCGCTCGGTGTAGAGCGGGACTTATGCTACAGAGCTTATAAGCCTATTTTTGCACTATAACTCTGCATACGGTTGGCAGCGTCTTATAATGCCGCTATCGGATAGACGATATTGATAGTATCGCCTTATGACGCTGCTGTCAGTCGAGCGCCTTAATGATTTTTTCTTTAATCATTTCTTTGCCCGACGGCTTCTTGCTTTTTTGTACGGCAATGGCAGTAAGCATGCCTACGCTTATTCCCATCCAAAACTTATTCATAATACGCCTCCGTTATTTCTGCGCCGTATGTTACGGCTTCGTAAGTAGTATGTGCTAATGCCGAATATTGGCGCAAGGAAAAAAATGTATCTTGCTTTATAAGCCGCATTTTGCGATTTTCGACTTTTTTGAACGCTTTAATGACGTGTTCGTAATTATCGGCTGTAGTTTAATCGCAAAGAGCAAGTCGTGTAATTATATTGCGTCGCAGACGATTCGGCTATAAAAAATATGCGTCCGCAGCAAATAGCCGCTACGGACGCTACTAATACGTTCTTTTGATTTAGGAGAGGGGAGTATTGCTCTTATCGGTAAATGATAAAGCGTCGTCTATCGAAATGTAGCCGTCGTTTTTATCCGAGTGCTCGAATATGATAGTGTCGGCATACCTGCGCGCAATGTCCAGCTGCGCGGGAGTGCGCACCGTCCAAGCAACTATCAGCTTGTCTTGATGCTTGGACTTTATCGAGGTGAAATAAGGCTTGCGCGTCTGGTCTACTCTCAAAGCGAGGAAGTCTACGTTGCGGTATTGCTTCATAAGTTTCAGCGCGCCTGTATGTAGGAATATAGGATCGTACAACTGTCCCGTTATGACCTCGGGATGATTGGACACCCACCAATCGACAATGCGGTTGTCAAAGGATTCAATACAGTAATTGCCGTTATAATCTTTCAGCCTGTCGTATACCGCGCGGCATACTTCTTCTACGCGGGAGCGGGCAGCGGGTTTGATTTCTATAATCATGCCCACATCGCCTGCTGTCAATTCGAGCACTTCGTCGAATAACGGTATACGATGGGGCGTGCCCATAAGTTTATAGCTGTCTAAGCGAGAAGTGTCTATTCGTGTCGTCTTGTCGGGCAGATTGCAGCTGCGCTTGAGATTATAATCGTGATGGACTATCAGCTTGCCGTCTAATGTGAGATAGACGTCATACTCATATCCAAGACCTAATTGCTTGGCTTTCTCGAAAGCGGGCAGTGAATTTTCCGGAATGCTCTTATTGTCGTGCAGTCCTCTGTGGCAGAAGGCGTTGCCTTTAATCCAGTTGAAGTCTTTCATGCTTAATCTCCTTAAGCGGCAGTGTATATGTGCTCTCAAAGCGCTTTGGCACTATTTGCAAGATACCTCTTATATTTGAGATAGCCGATAGTTGCGAAATCGCTTTTATTAGCGCGTCTTATTTGGTCGGTAGTTATCTCAATATCCGAGGCTTTCGCCTATCAATACCACGTGCACGGACTGTTGCCTGCGCATAGGGTGGTGCATGATAGTGGTAACGTTGCATATGCAATCGGGACAGTTGCAGTAGCTGCACACTCCCGTTATCGCGCAAGGAGTCTTTTTATTGAGTCTGCGGGTGTTTGCGGGCGAGGCGACATTACGGACGCGCTTGATTGCGCTGTCTATATTGTCGGTTACCTTATTGATGCCTATGACGTAGATGATATTGGGCACTCCGTATATCAATGCCGATACTCTGTTGCCCGCGCCGTCTATATTGACTATCTCTCCATCGTAGGTGAGAGCATTAGCGGAGGATATGTAATATTGGGCTTTAGCGGCTTTTTTATACATATCTTCTATCTTGTCCGCTTTGGCAAGAGAGTGGCAGTATACTTTGTTGCCGTCGCCGGCAAGTCTATCTATAAGCCCCATTTCCTTTACGGTCATGCTGCCGCCTATGCCTATCGTAGAGCCTCCGCCTATGATAGATAAGACGTGAGAGCTTGCCTCCTCGGCTGTGTCGAAGTACGAAGCTATGAATCCGCGTCTTGCGAGATTGGAGCATAGTAATTGCACGTTGTAAGCCATATTCTTTTCCTCCCTTTCATTACATGTATATTATACTAAATTTATTTGCTAATTACCATACTTTTTTTATATAATGATGCAAAGGATTGATTATGTCGCGCGATCAGAGTAATATTCGTAATTTTTGTATAGTAGCCCACATAGACCACGGTAAAAGCACGCTTGCGGACAGGATAATGGACGTAACCGGCGCCGTGAGCAAGCGCGAGGCTAAGCAACAGCTGCTCGACAGTATGGACATCGAGCGGGAGAGAGGTATTACCATTAAGCTCACTCCCGTGCGTATGGAGTACGAGTATGGCGGCAAGACGTATATATTCAATCTTATAGATACCCCCGGGCACGTGGATTTTACCTACGAGGTATCGCGCTCGCTCAAGGCATGCGAGGGCGCTATACTCATAGTAGATGCGTCTCAGGGCGTGGAAGCGCAGACGCTCACCAACGTATACCTTGCCGTGGACAACGACTTGGAGATTATCCCCGTCATCAATAAGATAGACTTGCCTTCCGCCCGTCCCGAAGAGGTCAAGGCGGAGATTGAAGAGGTCATAGGTATTCCCGCAGACGATGCTCCGCTCATATCTGCTAAGGAGGGCGTAGGCATTGAAGAGGTGCTTGCCCAAGTAGTGGACAGATTGCCCCCGCCGTCGGGCGATATCGATAAGCCTCTTAAGGCGCTCGTATTCGACTCCTATTACGACAGCTATAAAGGCGCGGTATCTATCGTCAGGATATTCGACGGCACGGTATCTGCGGGCGACAGAATAATGATGATGTCTACGGGTATGCAGTTCGACGTTACGGAAGTGGGCTTTTTTACGCCCAATTCTCGCGCGGTAGAGCGGCTTGAGGCGGGAGACGTAGGTTATCTTTGCGCCAGCATCAAGAACGTGTCCGATACCAAGGTAGGCGATACGATTACTTCTTCTGTCAATCCCACCCCCGAGCCCTTGGCGGGCTTTAAGGAAGCGGAGCCTATGGTATACAGCGGCGTATATCCTGCCGACGGCGCGCATTACGACGACCTTAAAGATGCTTTGGAGAAGCTCAAGCTCAACGACGCCGCGCTCTTTTACGAGCCGGAGGTGTCTGCGGCTTTGGGCTTTGGATTCAGATGCGGCTTCCTCGGACTGCTGCATATGGAGATAATCGAGGAAAGGCTGGAGAGGGAGTTTAATCTCGATCTTGTTACCACCGCGCCGAGCGTATCGTACCGCGTCGTAACCACCTCGGGCGAGACAGTAGAGGTGTCCAACCCCACAATGTTGCCGCCTGCGGGGCAGATAGACCATATGGAAGAGCCCGTTGTCAAGGCGGAGATATTCACGCCGCCCGAGTACGTAGGTACGGTCATGGAGCTGTGTCAGGACAAGCGCGGCACTTTCGTCAATATGACTTATATCGAGGCTAAGCGCGTCATGCTCGAGTACGAGATGCCGCTCAATGAGATAATATACGACTTTTTCGATTCTCTCAAGTCGCGCAGTAAGGGATATGCCAGTCTCGACTATGAGATACTCGGATATAAGCGGGGCGACCTCGTCAAGATGGATATATTGCTCAACGGCGAGCTGTGCGATGCCTTATCGCTGATAATTCATAAAGACAAGGCTTACGCAAGGGGCAGAGTGATTGCCGAAAAGTTGAAAGATATTATCCCGAGACAGCTGTTCGAGGTGCCTATTCAGGCGGCTATCGGCGGCAAGGTAATAGCAAGAGAGACGGTCAAAGCCGTGCGCAAGGACGTGCTTGCGAAGTGCTACGGCGGAGATATCACGCGTAAAAAGAAGTTGCTCGAGAAACAGAAAGAGGGTAAAAAGCGCATGCGCCAAGTCGGCTCGGTAGAAGTGCCAAGCGAGGCTTTTATGACCATTCTTAAGTTCGATAAATAATGAATAATTCTTTAGGGGTGTATATCCATATACCTTTCTGCTCAAGCAGGTGCAAGTATTGCGATTTTGTATCCTCTACAGGCGGCGAGGACGCCATGCGCGAGTATGTCGCCGCGCTTAAGGGCGAAATTCAAGCTCGCGCGACCGACTATGTAAATTATACCGTAGATACATTGTTTATAGGCGGCGGCACTCCGTCCGCGCTGTATGTGGGAGGGGTAGAGGAGATAATACTTCACCTAAGGCGTAGCTTTAATTGCGACTTTACGGAAGCTACTGTCGAGTGCAATCCCGAATCGCTTACAGAGAATAAACTTGACGAATACATAAGCAGCGGCGTTACAAGGCTAAGCATAGGGGTGCAAAGTTTGAGCGATAATACTCTGTCCGCTTTGGGGCGCAGGCATACTGCGCCAATGGCAAGGCAAGCAGTTTCACTCGCCGTCGAGAGCGGATTGGACGTGAGCTGCGACATTATGCTCGCTACTCCTTATCAGAGCCCTCATAGCGCGGCGCGCGATGCGGAAGAGCTATCCGATATGGGGGTAAGTCATATCTCCGCCTATATGCTTTCGTTGGAGCAAGGCACGCCTCTTGCGCGCGAATATTCTTGCGGCAAGTATAGCTACGATGACGACTGCGCCGCCGATATATATCAGGCTGTAGCCGATAAACTGCATGAGAAGGGATTCGACAGATACGAGGTAAGCAACTGGGCTAAAGAAGGCAAGGAATGCCTGCACAATCTCAAGTATTGGAAGAGACTGCCATATCTCGGATTGGGAGCTGCGGCGCACAGCCTTATAGGCAATACACGGTTTTATAATTCTCACAGTATCGAGGAGTACCTTGAGGGAGCGCGCGACAGCTCGTATCCCGTCATCGCCGAGGCGGTGCTTACCGATAAAGAGGAGGAAGAGGAGCTTATTATGCTGTCGCTGCGCACATCGTCGGGGCTCGATACTTCGCAAATGGGAAAAGAGGGGCGCAGGTATATAGAGAGAGCAAGGCGTAACCCTCGCTATTTCAATACGCACGGCGACAAAATCGTCGTTAAGGATGAATTTATACCCGTGTTGTCGCAAGTAACGCTGTTGCTAATGGATTGAGGGCGCAATTTAATTTGATTCAAATAGTTGCCGTGAGATTGCAAATCAACGCATAATATAGTATTATAGGGACGTGGCTGTAAGACAAAACGCAGACAACTCACCGGTATTTAGGTGGATTATAAAGTTTATTTACGTGGTATATCTGGTGATATACGCCGTTTACGCTGTCAGCAATTATCTCAACGGAGAAGGCAGCTTTTTAGTCAACGTCATAGTCTTGAGCTTTACAAGTCTTTCCGCTCTGATATTGATTATTACCACCATAATGGATTACGTCGTAAAAGACAGCGACACGCGCACCACCGCTAAGGTTACGCTGCATACTCTTAAGAATATGTTTAAGGTAATCAAGGTGGGCGTATCCGTGCTCGTCCTTATCAATACCATAAGCGACAACAGTTGGAATGCCTTCAATATCATCGTTATCGTGATATCGCTGCCTGTGAGCCTGCTGTTGCTGTGCATAGAGTATATCTACTTTTCCATAGCCAAGTACGTGCGTTATATCAGGAACGGCGGCATTAACTTGGACGACCTCGACGATGACGAGGCTGCCGTGCTTATAGAGATGCAGAAACATCGCCGTAAGAGTAGGAAGAATGCGGGATTTTTGTCCGCGCTGATGACGGGAGAGTTGACGGGAGAAGAGGATATCGACACGGATGAAGATACTTTGGACGCTGTTAGGTCGGTTAAGAACGGCAGACGTTACCGCTTGCCCAGCAATTACGTGGAGCCCGAGCTTGTATTGGAAGAGGAGCTTGAAGAAATAAAAATCATGCAGAATTCTTCGGGCGATGACGATGATGAGTACATCAGTGAGGAGTCCGACACGGATAGCGATATATTCGAGCTGTGGCCGAGGGTAGTCCCTTCTTGCGGCAAGGTATATCCCAAGCCAGTTACTTGGATACCTCTTCCGAGAAAGCGCAGAAAGTATTACGACAGGCGTAGAGGTGGCTCGTCGATAGACAGAGACAGATATTGATACGGCATAATAAAATAGAAAGAGCATTAGGACCTATTGTAAGGTCCTTTTTTTGTATCCTCTATAGGATTGACTTGGCTATTTACTATCGGCTTAAGCGCAGTTTATCGGAAAACAAATAAGCCCCGACGCGTCGGGGCTTATTGTTGCAACAATTTAACTTAAGATTATTCTTGCGGCGCGACTATTTCGTCATTTGCAGCCGTATCGTCTTGCGTTTGCTCGCCTTGAGTTTCGGGAGCGGCAAAGCCGTATTTGTCAAACGTGTCGATAAAGTCCATCGTGATATCGAACACTTTGGAAAGGCATTCGGGCGATAGATTGTCGTAGTTGTCCAATCTGGTGTGATAATACTTCTGTACGCTGGGATTCATTGCCGCAACCGATACGGCTTTATATCCGCCCATGGAGAAAGCCGCCGCGTCCGTAGCTCCCGCATATACGGAGCCGTAAGGAAGGTCCATGCCGTGCTTAGCAGCTACGCGTTTATAGAGCGCGCACGCTTCGTCGTCGTTGCGTACTATACCGTTGAGGTCTCTGTTGTATATTCCCAGATACTCGAGCTCGCGCAAGGTCTCGTAAGTGAGGAATACTGTCTCTACGTCTTGCTCCTTAGCGTAATCGGGATTATTCTTTACAAAGGCTTTTGCTCCGCGCAGCCCCGCCTCTTCCGAGCCGGTGATAAGGGCGACTACCTCGGTGTTTTGCAATTTGATGTCGTTGTCGCGCATGGTCTTGATTGCGGCTATTGCCATATAGCAGGCTGTAAGGTTGTCATTGGCGCCGGGGACGACTCTTCTTGTGTCGGCAAAGAACCAAAACGCTATAAAGAAAGGTACGAAAGCGCATGTCGCAACTCCCGCCCAAATAAGTCCGCCCGAGGGCATACCTATGGGGCCAGATATAACTATCGCGGCAATGGATGTGGCAAGTATGTAGAGCAGTCCTACTATTACTACGATAATGGAGCCGAGGAACATGGGATATCCGCCCACGTGATGCCAGTGCCACTCGTATACGGCGTCGGAGTGTCCGTTGATTACCACGCGGCGCTTCACCTCGCCTTCGGGCTTATATGCGCCGAGGACATTGCCCGACTCTCCCTTGTAGAACATCCAGTCAAGGGCGGGAAGATAAAATACGAATTGGAATATCAGCGGTATCACTGCTATCGCGGCGCATACAATCGACATGACGGGCGCGAGGAAAAATATCGGTACGGCAAGTGTCAGAAATATGCTGACGAAGTATGTCCAGCCGAAGAAAGCGTGAGGAGCTACTTTGAATGACTCCGACTTGACTTCCGCGCCGAGGTCTGTCAGCGTGTCGGACATATAAGATAGTGCCTTGCGCTCGCCTTCGCTGCCGGGATCTCTGTCTCCAAAGCTCGTGATTACGTGCTTGATTTCTTTTTGAATAAAGTCTACGCCGTCGTTGCGTTGAGACTCGCCTATTTCGCTCAACTTCATAATTTCCCTCCTAAGATGACTATGATGTTTTAATTATAAGTTATCGTCGCCGCCGTGTCCAGTAAAAATACTAAATAACACTTGTAATGCCCGATAATTTATGAGATAATATAATATATAGTATGGAGAGTGTAAGGATGAGCAGACGTTATTTCAAATTTTTCGTTGCGATAGTTGCCGTAGTCATGCTGGTGTCTCTTCTCGGATGCACGGTGCTTGCCGAGACGGAAAACGACTTAAACAAGAAGCAACTCTATCAGCCTTTATCGCTAAAAGATATATTCTTCTGGGTAGCTTTCGCGCTTCTTTTACTGGTAGTGGTATTTTTATGTTTCTTATTTACCAAGAGTAAAAAGTTTAAGCTGAAGCAGAGGGAGAAAATGATAGAGAGCGATAAGACGTATACTCCGCCTGCTGTGATTAATATATCGGACGGCGATTCGGAAAATAAGTTATGAAGAGATTGTTCCCCCTCGTATTGGCGGTGTTGTTGATAGCGCTCATTGCTACGCTGTGCGCTTGTACGCCCAAGGCATATCAGATACAAGAAAAGCTCAAGAAAGAGGGCTACATGGCTCAGTCTTTCGATTACGAGAGCGCGGGCGTAGAGCAGGATAAGACTTCGTACGTGTTCTCGGCGGTAAAGGGCACCACGGGCGGCAACGGCAATTACGTATATGTGATAGCATTTAAGAGCGAGAGCGACGCCGTGAGATATGAGTCTCGGAATAAGGACAGCGCCGTAAGGCAAAACCTTACGCGAAAAGGTAAACTGATAGTGTACGGCGACGCGGCGTCGGTAGCCATACTTACCGATTAGAAAGGCGCATACGGTCAATAATCGGTAGAGGAAAAGCTATCGGTTTGTTTGCATAATCAGCAAGATATGCCTGCGCTTTGTTAAGTAGCGCTGCGGCGGCGGGAGAGTGTATGAAAGATATTAAGAGCAGGGCGGATATCGCCGAGGAATATAAGTGGGATTTGTCTGCGATTTATTCAAGCGACGCTTCTTGGGAAAAGGAATATAAGGAACTTGATTCGAAGATAGCCGATATCGGCTCGTTCAGCGGGAAGTTGGATTGCGAGGAAAGGATACTTGAGTGTCTTAAGTTGTCCGACAGTCTTTCCATGACGCTCGGCGAGCTGTACGTGTACGCAAGACAGCGTCTCGATGAGGACGCGGCGTGCGATAAGTATCAGGCTATGTGCGATAAGATAGAGCTGCTGGGCGTAAAGCTGTCGGAGGCAAGCTCGTTCATATCGCCGCAGCTTGCTGCTTTAGACAACGATTATCTATTGACTCTTGCAAAGAAAACGCAATTTTCCTATTACGACTATATGCTTAAAGAGGTCGTAAGGGGCAAGGAGCACACGCTGACGGAGGCGGAGGAAAAAATAATTGCGCAGGCGGGATTGTTCAGCGGCGGATTCCATGACGCCTTCAACATGTTCGACAACGCGGATATCAAGTTCGCCAAGGTGAAGGACGGCGACGGAGAAGTAGTGCCCATGTCTCACGGCAATTATTCCGTCTTGTTGCAATCGCCCGTAAGGTCTGTGCGTAAGGCTGCCTTCAACTCCATGTTTAAGGCGTATGAGGGCATGATAAATACGATTACGCAGCTGTATGCAGGCAACGTAAAAAAGGATTTGTTCTACGCCAAGGTGCGCAAGTACCCCGACTGCCTTTCCCGCGCGGTAGACGGCGAGAATGTGCCTAAGGAAGTATATCTTACGCTTGTCAAGTCGGTCAACGCCAATCTAAACGTAATGCACGAGTATATGAAGTATCGCGCCCGCGAGCTCGGCTATTCCAAGCTGCATATGTACGACTTGCACGTGCCGATTGTCGCTCGGTATGATAAGAGAGTTGATTATAACGAGGCTAAAGAAATTGTGCTTGCCGCTCTTGCGCCTATGGGAGAGGATTATCTTGCTATAGTACGTAGGGCGTTCTCTGAGAGATGGATAGACGTATACGAGAATAAGGGCAAGCGCAGCGGCGCATATTCTTGGGGTACGTACAACTCGCATCCGTATATGTTGCTCAACTATCATCCCACCATGCACGACGTATTTACGCTTGCGCACGAGATGGGGCACAGTATGCACTCATATTATTCGGATAAGGCTCAGCCTTTTGCAAAGGCGCAATACGAGATATTCGTGGCGGAGGTCGCTTCCACAGTCAACGAAGTGCTTCTGCTCAAGTATCTTTTGAGCAAGTCCGACGATAAGGACGAGCGTAAATATCTGATGTCATATTATCTTGATATGTTCCGCACTACGCTGTTCAGACAGACGATGTTTGCGCAGTTCGAGGTGGAAGCGCACGCGCTTGCCGAGCGTGGAGAGCCCGTTACCAAGGAATCGCTGTGCGACATATATTACGCTCTCAATAAGAAGTATTACGGCAGCGCGGTTGTGTCCGATGATCTTATACGATACGAGTGGGCGAGGATACCGCACTTCTACCGCAGCTACTACGTTTATAAGTATTCTACGGGTATAATTTCCGCGGTGAGCATAGCCGCGTCCATACTCGAAAAAGGCGCGCCTGCAGTGGACGCATACAAGCAGTTTCTGAGCGCGGGAGGAAGTATGCCTCCCACGGATATTCTTAAACTGGCGGGAGTTGACCTCACGTGCGATGCGCCCTACGATACGGCAATGAGCGAATTTGCCGCTACGCTTGCCGCGCTCAAAGAGCTATCTTAAGACAAGGAGTAATTATGGCAGAGAGTAAAGCTAAGACTAATATAAGCAACGCGCGCACCATGCCCAACAGCTTTGAGGCAGAGCAGGCGGTGCTTGCGGCTATGTTGCTTGATACGGAGGTGTGCGACAGGTTCATCCCCACGCTTGATACAGACGACTTTTATACTACGGCGGACAAGAAGATTTTCTCCGCCATAAAGGAGCTGTTTAGCGAGGGCGGCGCGGTAGACGCGGTGGGACTTGTCAGCAGACTTAACCGTAAGGGCGAACTCGATTCCGTAGGCGGAGTAAGCGCGATAGAGAACATGGTGGATACCATACCATCTACCGCTAACGCCGATTATTATCTTTCTATAGTCAAGCGCGACAGCGCGCTGCGCACCATTATCAGACGTTGTAACGAAGTAATCGAGAGAGCTTACTCCGACGACAATGCCGACAGCGTACGCGCCTTTGCGGAGTCTAAATTTTTCGACCTCGGCAGCGGCAGCGCGGAAGAGGGTGGATTGCAGCACATAAGCGATCCTATGAGTCAGCTTGTAAGCAAGCTGAACGACGTGTATACGCATAAGGCCACGAGCAAGGGATTGCTTACGGGATTTAATAACCTCGACGGAGTGCTCAACGGATTGCTCCCCGGGCAGATACTCGTCGTGGCGGCGCGTCCCGGTCTTGGCAAGACGTCGTTTGCGCTCAATATAGTTACCAATATCGCTGCCCGCAACGAGGGCAACGTCATGGCGGTATTCAATCTTGAGATGTCCGCCACCGAACTTGCGCAGAGGATGCTCGTCAATCTCACCAAGATAAGCATGAATAAGCTGGTCAGAGGAGAAGAGGACGGCAACGATTGGGATGACATCTGGCGCAGCGTAAGGGCTGTAAATAAGTCGGGAATATACATAGACGATACCGTAAATACTACGCCCGAGGATATATTGCACAAGTGCCGCGCGCTTCGTAAGAAACAGGGCAGGCTCGACCTTATCGTGATAGACTATCTGCAACTTATGGGTTCGTCTGTCAAGAATTCGCGCGCAAGCAAGCAGCAGGAAGTCGCCGAGATATCCAGAGGCATGAAGATATTGGCTAAGGAGCTCGGCGTGCCCGTCATATTGCTTTCTCAGATGTCGCGCGATATCGAGAAGAGAGAGAAGGACGATAAGACGCCTCGTCTGTCCGACTTGAGAGAGTCGGGCGCGATAGAGCAGGACGCGGACGTAGTTATGTTTATACATCGCGCAGAGGACAGCCTCGAGACTTCTGTCAAGAACGTTGACTTGATAATCGCCAAGCACCGTAACGGTCCTACGGATATATTGCACTTTATATTCGACGGCGACAAGATGACGTTCACGCCTACGACGCACAAGGGCAGCGCGTTCAAGAAGGTGGAGAGCGGAGAAAAAGAGGAGCAGGATTATCTGCCTTCCGCAGACGATTATATCCCGCCCGAGCCTCCTGCGGGCGTGCCGGACGACATATATCCCGAGGAGTAAAAGCAATACGACAATCAAAGCGTCGCAGAAAGTTTTCTGCGACGCTTTTTTAATTTAATAAGTCATTGCCAAGTCAAGGCGGGCATATCCTAATATGACGGGAGGCGGCAAGATGGCTTTTATTGACGAATTGGCGGACAAACTCGGATTGAGGCTAGGCGAGAGCGTGAGCGGCTGTAAAGTAACAATTTACGGACGCATTGGCGTTATTGCCGAAGGACATAGGGGAGTATACTATTACGACGAGTCTGTCGTTAAGGTCAGGATTAAGGACGGTATGCTCGTAATCGAGGGCGAGGGGTTGACCATAAGCTCGGTAAGCGGACAGGAAATTGCCGTAATAGGTCGTATAGTCGGCGTAAAAATGGAAGAGGGCGCAAAGTAAAATGCGATTGAGTGCATACGCGGCGGCTCTGTTTTTTGTATTTAAGTTGCGGCGCAATCGCTTTGCATAGGGTAGGACATGCTGTTAAGCAATTGGGAGAGATAATATGAAATATACCGTGATATCCGTATCCGCGCATAAGATGCGGGGAATACTCAATTCATTGCACGGCAGGGGCGTGGAAATCGTGCGCGGAAGGATAGAGGGCGAGAGATGGATATTCTCCGTTCCTCATGCCGCTACCGACACCGCAATGAAGCTGCTTGACGCGATAGATGCCGATTATACTATCATGCGCTACGGCGGCGTCAAGAGACTTAAGTCGCTGGTGGCATTCAATATGGGATTGATTATAGCCGCGGTGTTAGCAATAATAGTTGCGGCGGTATGTTCTTTGTACGTGTTCGGCGCAGATATCAGCGGAGAGGACGAGCTTGTGGCGCAGGCGCGCGTCGTCCTTTCAGAGCAGGGGCTGGACAAGGCAGCGGTGTCTAAGCGGGACGTGGACGTACAAACGCTTAAGGACGCGCTCTACGCGGGAGTAGACAGGCTTGCTTTTGTGTCGGTTAAGCTGCGCGGAAGCAGGCTGAAAGTAACTATGGTGGCTGAAAAGTCGGTACTGCCCGAGCACAAGAAATATTCTGCCATTTATGCCGAGCGAGACGGTATAGTAACATCCGTAACCGTACTCAGCGGCACGGCAATGGTAAAGGAAGGAGACAGAGTGCTCAAGGGCGATTTACTCATAGAGGGCAAGCGCGCCGTAGGCGTAGACGAGATGGGAGAAGATATATACGAGGAGTGCCCCGCGTCGGGCAGCGTAACGGCTCGCGCATGGATAAGCAGTCGCATAAGCGTCAGCGGCAGTTATACCTCTTTCGTTAGGACGGGCAATAGTGTCAAGTACAGGTACTTGACGTTTTTCGGAAAGATTATAGGCTCGGATAAAGGGTGCGAGTATGCTATGTACGAAAGAGAGGAGAGGAGCATCAAGTCTTACTCTCTGCTTCCTTTCGATGTGGTGGAGGTGGAGTATTTCGAGACGCAGGCGAGTGTGCGCGATATAAGCGAGGGCGAGCTCGACGCCGCAATATTCGAGGAAAGCAGAAGGCTGCGCGAGACGATAGACGAGGATGCTTTGATAATTAACGACCGCAATTCTGTAAAAAGGCTGGACAATTTATATATAATAGATATATACTATGAGATAGTAAAAGATATAGCGGAAGGCGTATGAGCTTGCCGCTTGAGCGATACGGAGGAATATGAAGTCGGAAAAAAATAAGCCGCTGCTCGAGACCGTAATATCGGCGTTGGTGCTTTTGCCCGTCGCATTCGTTACGGTGTACGCATCCATGGCGTTTTCTCTGAGGACGGTCAACGTATTCGCTTTCGGTCAAGGCGCCGCGAGCGTATTCGTGCCGATATTCTTCGCAGTGTATTTCGTTATGATAACGTTGATGATATATATATCATACGCCGTTAAGAGTAAAGAAATAAAATGCGGATTCGTTAAAGCCGAGGGCGTGATCTTCTCTACAGTGTCGATCGCGCTTATACTTAACAGCTTTATGGTCGAGTGGATGAACTCGTTTGCTTCTCCCCTTGCCATAGTAATGTTGCTGATAGGCATACTGCTCACTCCTAAATTGGGACTTGTATCCTGTCTTACCTCGGTATTGCTTGCAGTAATTTTGGAGTGCCCCGTATCCTATCTGCTTACGCCGTCGGGTTTCAGTCTCGGCTCGTTGCTGGGCAGCGTGGACGCATTCGTGGCGGCATTCTTCGTCGCATTCTTGTTAAGGGGTAGGAAGCTGAGTAGATTCAGCCTCACGTGGGGTACGCTTGCTATAGCGGTGTGCACTTCTTTTATCGGTGGATTGCTTTCTCTTGCCGATTCGGTCAGCATAGGTTCATTCTTCAACGGTTATTTCAGCAGCGTGCTCGGCAACGTGGTGTCGGTATGTCTGTTTACTGCGATATTGCCTATTTACGAGAGCGTTACGCGCATCTGGACCGACTTTAAGCTGGCGGAGCTGTGCAGTCTCAATCAGCCTATACTCAAGCAGATGAGCGAGGAGGCCCCCGGTACATTCAGCCACGAGCTTACCGTTGCCAATCTTGCAGAGGCTTGCGCGAGCGATATAGGGCTCAATCCCTATCTTGCAAGAGCATGCGCCTATTATCATGACATAGGCAAACTTAACGATCCTCAGTTTTTCAGCGAAAATCAGAAAGGTTATAACCCTCACGACGACCTCATTCCCGAGGTGAGCGTAGCCAAGATACGTAAGCATACGCGCGACGGCTATGAGATGTGTAAGAAATATAAGTTCCCCGACGAGGTGTGCAAGGCGGCATTGGAGCATCACGGCAATACGCCTATCATGTTCTTCTATATGAAAGCGAAAAAGTTGGGCGGCAACGTCGATATATCGGAGTTCAGATACGATTGTCCCACCCCCACGACCAAGTATTCCGCGATAGTCATGCTGTGCGATATATGCGAATCCATGTCGCGCGCAAGACCTCCCGAGACGATAGAACAGCTTGAGGCGAGCGTTGCGGGAGTTATTAAGGATAAACTTACCGACGGTCAGTTCGATAAGTGCGATATCACTATATCGGAATTGCAAACTATCAAGGCTACGATAGTCAAGGTCATACCTGCCATATTGCATAAGCGTATCGATTACGCTAAAGCCAAGGAGGAGAGATGAGCGATAAGGGCGTATTCGTCTACAACGACGTAAATGCCGAGCCTTACGGCTCAGACTTTTTTGAGGATATTTACCGCTCTGCGCTCAAAGAGCTTAAGCTGCCCGATGACTTTATTGTGGAGCTGAGCATTACTTCCGCCGATTTTATTCGGACTATCAATGCGGACAAGCGCGGTATCGATAAAGTTACTGACGTGCTCAGCTTCCCTTCTTGCGAATTTATTTTTCCTTACCATAAGAAGTATTACGATGCTTTGTCGGACCCCTATTACGGCAGAGTCATGCTCGGCGAGATATTGATATGCCGCAGCAGAGCGGAAGAGCAGGCGGAGGAATACGGACACAGTCTCGATAGGGAGATGGGCTTCCTCTTCGCGCACGGACTGATGCATTTGTTCGGCTACGACCATGTCGACGACAGACAGGAGAGCGAGATGACGTCCAAGGTCGAGAGCACGCTCTCGCGAATAGGATTGGTGAGATAATGAAGAGCGGATTTATCGCAGTTATGGGCAGGCCCAACGCAGGCAAATCTACGCTTATCAATACAATGGTGGGCGAGAAAGTATCTATCGTATCTCATAAGCCGCAGACTACCCGCAATAAGATACTCGGCATTATCAACGGCGAGGGATATCAGGCGATATTTATCGACACTCCCGGGTTGCACAAGGCTAAAAACGCGCTGTCCGAGTACATGATGAAGAGCGCGGAGAGCGCGCTCGACGGCGTAGACGCGGTTATTTATATGATAGCGTGCGACAAGGGCATTGATAAGTACGATAAGGATAGGATAGCTAATCTGTCGGCATCTTCCACACCTATAATAGTCGCGATCAATAAGTGCGACGTAGTGGATAAGCAAGTCGTGCCTCAGCGTATAGAGGAGCTGAGCGAGATTAAGAACACGACTGCCGTCATGCCAATCAGCGCGCGTACAGGCAAGGGCGTGGATGCGCTTGTCGATTTACTCGTAGGGCTGCTGCCGGAAGGCGATAAGTACTTTGACGACGATGCTTATACCGATAAGAGTCTGCGCTTTATGGCGTGCGAGATAATCAGAGAGAAATCGCTGTACAACTTAAGCGAAGAGGTGCCTTACGGAATAGGCGTGAGCATAAATAAATTCAGCGTCAACGAGCGCGGCGTTACGGAAATAGACGCGGACATCGTGTGCGAAAAGAAGGCTCATAAACCCATAATTATAGGCAAGGGCGGAGCTATGCTCAAGAAGATTGCTTCCGCCGCGCGTTATGAACTTGAAAAGCTCGTAGACGGCAAAGTTTATCTTACGCTGTGGGTGAGGGTTAAAGAGGATTGGCGCGACAGCGGTTTTATGCTCAATCAGCTGGGATACAATCCCAAAGATATCAATTAAGCGTCCGCGTTAGACGCGTTTCGTCATAGAGGTATAAATTTTCGCTCAATGCGCATATTATCCTCGGAGGCGGACTATGAAAGGTGTTCAGGATACGCTGTGGGATTTATTTAAGAATACAGGCGATATCAAGTATTATATGATGTATAAGGCTATAAAGAGGGGAGAGTAAACAGTTGATTCTCTCCTTTGCCTTAAAAAGGAGATTATGGATACCCTTACCTTGGATTGTCTGTGCCTTAAGAGCGTCAACTGGAGCGAGAGCGACAGGATAGTTACGCTTTACGCTGTAGACACGGGCAAGATTTCCGCAAAGGTCAAGGGCTGCAGGAAAGCAGGCGCAAAGCTCGCCGCAGCGGCCTCGCCGCTCAATTTCGGAAGATATTATCTCACCGCTGTTAAAAACAAATATACGGTTACGGGGTGCGATATTTACGATACTTTTTTTGATATCGGCAATGATATCGAGAGGTATTACGCAGCCTGCGTAGTGATAGAATTTATCGATAAAACTCAGCCCGATTACGATTACAATAATGACCTTATGATAGCATCTCTCGACGCGCTCAAGCGACTTTGCTGCCGCAAGGACGATTCGCAAGATATAGTTGCAGATTTTCTTACCGACGCGTTGCGGCATATAGGCTATGCCTGCGAGAGAGGTTCTCTGCGCAGATTGGGCAACTTCCTTTACCTCAAGACGGACGTCGTGCTGTCTTCGCTTAAAGGCTATCTGTCAATGATAGGCAAATAGCCCGATTTTGTTAAATAAATGCCTTTACGTCAGTCTAAATTCTTGTATTTTAAGCGGATATAAAGTATAATAAATTCAAGAATTTTTATCACGGAGGCAATAATGTCTAAGAAGTATGTTTATTTGTTCAAAGAAGCGGACGGCGATAACAAGGCTTTGTTCGGCGGTAAAGGCGCCAACCTTGCCAAGATGACGTCTTGGGGAATGCCTGTTCCTCCCGGATTCACTATCACCACCGAGGCTTGTACTAAGTATTATGACGACGGCGAAGTGCTCGCAAACGAAGTTGTCGAAGAGATTTTCAACGCGCTCGAGAGAGTTGAAAAGGATGTAAATAAGAAGTTCGGCGACGAGAAGAATCCTTTCCTCGTATCCGTACGTTCGGGTGCTCGCGCATCCATGCCCGGCATGATGGACACAATCCTCAACCTCGGTCTCAACGACGTATCGGTCAAGGGACTTGCCAATAAGACGGACAACCCCCGTTTTGCTTACGATTGCTACCGCAGATTCATTCAGATGTTCTCCGACGTAGTTATGGGCGTGCCCAAGTCGGAATTCGAGAAAATTATCGACGAGCTTAAAGAAGAGAAGGGCGTAAAGCTCGATACCGAGCTCACGGCAGAGGATTTGCAGGCGCTTATTGCTAAGTTTAAGTCTGTATATAAGAAGGCGATGAAGCAGGACTTCCCTCAAGATCCCAAGGTACAGCTCACAGAGGCGGTCAAGGCCGTATTCCGCAGCTGGAACAACCCCCGCGCTATCGTATACCGCAGGATGAACGATATCCCCGGCAGCTGGGGCACGGCAGTCAACGTGCAGTCGATGGTATTCGGCAACATGGGCGAGACCTCGGGCACGGGCGTGGCGTTTACCCGCGATCCCTCCACGGGAGAGAAGAAGCTCTACGGCGAATATCTTATGAACGCGCAGGGCGAGGACGTCGTTGCAGGTATCCGTACCCCTAATTCAATAGATCACCTGGCACAGACCAATCTTGCCGTATACAATCAGTTCGTAGCCATAGCCGATACTCTTGAGAAAGAGAATAAGGATATGCAGGATATGGAGTTCACTATCGAAGAGGGCAGACTTTATATGTTGCAGACGCGTAACGGTAAGAGAACCGCAAGGGCGGCAATCAAGATAGCTTGCGACCTCGTCGACGAAGGCATGATTAGCAAGGAAGAGGCTTTGCTCAAGATAGAGCCCAAGCAGCTCGACGCGCTTTTGCACCCTCAGTTCGACGCGTCTATACTCAAGAACATTAAGCATATTTCTTCGGGACTTCCCGCATCTCCCGGCGCAGCTTGCGGTAAGGTCGCTTTCAGCGCGGAAGAAGCTGTAGAGCGCGTTAAGAACGGCGAGAAAGTTATTCTTGTAAGACTCGAGACTTCTCCCGAGGATATCGAGGGCATGTACGCTGCCGAAGGTATCTTGACTGCAAGAGGCGGTATGACTTCTCACGCAGCCGTCGTTGCAAGAGGTATGGGCGAGTGCTGCGTTGCAGGTTGCCCCGACCTTAAGATTAACGAAAAGACCAAGACTCTGCACATCGGTTCGCAGAAGTTCACTACCGAGGATTATATCTCCCTCGACGGTTCTACAGGATATATCTACGGCACAGCGTTGCCTACCATTAACGCAGAGGTTACAGGCGACTTCGCAAGGATTATGAGCTGGGCAGACGAGTGCCGCGCATTGCAGGTAAGGACCAATGCCGATACCCCTCACGACGCCGCTCAGGCTGTTACTTTCGGAGCCGAGGGCATCGGACTTTGCCGTACAGAGCACATGTTCTTTGCCGAAGACAGAATTACTGCCGTGCGCGAGATGATAGTGAGCAAGACGGTGGAAGAGCGTAAAGTAGCTTTGGACAAGCTGCTGCCTATGCAGAGAAGCGACTTCCTTGGCATATATAAGGCCATGAAGGGAAGACCTGTTACTATCCGCTTCCTCGATCCCCCGCTCCACGAGTTCGTACCCAATAAGCCCGAGGAAATCAAAGAGCTGGCAGGCGTAATGAACATACCCGTAAAGGATCTCGAGGCTACAATATCCAACCTGCATGAGTCCAATCCTATGATGGGACACAGAGGTTGCCGCCTTAGCATCACCTATCCCGAGATAGCCGAGATGCAGACCAGAGCGGTCATTGAGGCAGCTATCGAGGCAAGCAAGGACGGCATCAACGTAGTTCCCGAGATAATGATACCTCTCGTAGGCGACGTAAAAGAGCTTAAGTTTGTCAAGAAAGTCGTAGTCGACACCGCCGAGAAGGTCATGGCAGAGAAGAAGATTAAACTCGTATACCACATCGGCACGATGATTGAGATACCCAGAGCCGCGCTTACCGCTGACGATATCGCGCAGGAAGCGGAGTTCTTCTCCTTCGGTACCAACGACCTTACCCAGATGACTTACGGATTCAGCCGCGACGACGCAGGTAAGTTCCTCGGTTGCTATTACGAGAACAAGATTTTCGAGTCCGATCCTTTCGCTAAGCTCGATCAAGTAGGCGTTGGCAAGCTGGTCAAGATTGCTATCGATTTGGGCAAAAAGACTCGTCCCGACATCAAGCTCGGTATTTGCGGAGAGCACGGCGGAGATCCTTCTACCATAGAGTTCTGCCACAATGCGGGATTGTCGTACGTCTCTTGCTCGCCTTTCCGTGTGCCGATAGCTCGTCTTGCCGCAGCTCAGGCTAATATCCTCAATCCTCGCAAGAAGCCTCTCGATATGGCTACCAGATACGTGGAAGAGGACTAATCAATTTAATAATCGATTAATAACCGATATGACGGACCTCGCTGAAAGGCGAGGTCTGTTTTTCCTCTTTTTGGTAAATCGATGTATAAGCTAAGCCTTATTTGACATATTTCTACAACTGTGATATTTTAATATAGTAGGAGATATCTATGAAAAAGAAAAAGCTATTGGTATTATTTCTGACGGTAAGTCTGTTGATAGCGGCTATTGCCGTTACGGGAGTGCTTGCAGGTTGTCAGAACAAGAAAGAAGAAGCAGTGATTACTTCTGCCAAGACGCATAACTTCATCTATGACGGACAGGCGCATACGATCACCGCAACGCTCAATCATACCGAGTGCGAGTTGGAGTATTACAGCAGAGGTAAACTGGGAGAGAAGATTAATAACTCTTTCAAGAACGCAGGTAAATATCAGATTACTATAGTTGCTCCCGAGACCGAGCACTTTCAGAGAGCGGAGCTCAACGTTACCGTCAACGTAACGCAGAATATCAGCGGACTTATCGCAGACGTGGCATCGTCTGTATCGGTGTCTGTGGATAAGCCCGTAATCATGGATTTGGATACGTCGTTGATATTTACGGACGGCGCGGTTTCGCATATCTTCGCAATAGTAGCCAAGACGTATATCGACTGTCCTAACGATTACGTCAAGGGCTATGCGGAAATCAATGTCGATTCTAAAATGGTATTCGGCATATATTTGGACGGCAGCGACTTGTACGTCAACGTAAAGGGCAATAAGTATAAATACGCCGATGCCGACGCAGGTTCGCTGTTCACGATAATCACGAGTAAAGAGATTACGGATATCGATGTCGGTAAACTCGTCAATATGGTGCTCGGCGTCATTTTGGACAGCGACAGCATATTGAGCAAAGGTAACGGCAGTTACGATATTCAGCTCAGCACTGCTAAGATATGGGCTAAGCTGAGCCCTATTGCAGCCAATTTCTTGGACGGCAATCTTAAGTACAGCGACGGTACGCCTGCCTTTGAAATTAACGGACATACCGTAGATTATAACTTTATAGATACCGTGCTCAAGAATAACGACCTCAGCCTGACCATGTCGGTAGATACTGCGGGCGGAGTGTTCAGATGTTCTGCTAGCGGCAATATTACCACCTCCGAGAGATTCGGCAGCAAGAGATACGGCATTAGCCTTAACGTAAACAAGTTTTCTATAGCTACCGATGGCGAGCGTCTCGAGACACTGCCCATCGACGGCAAGCATAGCGAATATAAAGAAATCAAGCTGCTCAATACGGATATAGAGGGCACTGTTACCTTCAGCGGAGATAACGGCAATAAGGTGTACGACTACGTCATCAAGGCTGACTTTGATCCATTCGTTATTATCAATTCCGTGAGCGAGGGTTACGATAAGGATAGACTTACAGCCGCTCTAATGCAATCGGGCTATATATATATGGATGTGAGTTCGAGCGATGCCGATCCTTCGCAGCCTTACACGCACATCAAGTTCGTTTACGATCCCGTCCACAGCGGCAGTACGCAGGTATATGCGTTTATCAAGTTGGATTCCGACACGGACGCATTCGTAATTACGCTTGACATAATGGACTTTATAGACCTTATCGGCGGTATCGGCAACAATTCGGTGATAGCTCCCGATATAGATACCGGCGCGCCCGACCTTAATCCCGACGATATTCTCAACGGCGACGTGATTAAGAGAGACCATATACTCAAAGCGGTGGCTGCAGGCGTACGTACGCTTGAGAACTTTATCAAGACGCCTGCGGAAGGTATTACCTTTGAGGTGAGTATGTTCGAGGACGCATTGATTGCGTTTAAGGAGAATATGCAAGACGTACAAATCGACGTAGACGCTATCATAACATCGCTGTTTGGCGATTATGCTTCGTTCAACATCAAGGTTACGACTTCTTCGTACGGAGAGACGGTAACGGACTTCAACGCCTACGGCACGTTGAACGGCAGCAAGTATTACGACAATGCTACCCAAGAGGTTAAAGATATCAAGTTCCTTAACGAGATAGAGGTGGATAGCACGGAGGCTATCGTGATAAATAAAGACGACGTTATCAATTCCGTCAACTCGGCTCTTGCAGATAGGGTTACCGCAAAGTATACAGACGGCACTACGGGCAGCGGCTATGCCGTATCGGTATGCGGAGTAGAAGGCTTAGACCTCACATCTACGCAAGAGCAGACGGTAAAGCTGTATATGTACGTTCTGCGCGACGAGTCTACCAGTTGCTTCGGACTGATGGCAGTTGAGGCGAAAGTCAAGATAGGCGGCTGATATCGCAATCGATAATTAAGGTAAGGACCTTGGCTATAGTAGCTCAAGGTCCTTTTTAATTGTCAGTCCTATTTACGTGCGCTGATTGCTCATCGGGATATATTGTGGAATTTGGCGAAATGTATCTATGATGATACGTTGTGAGGATATATTAGATAGATATTACACTCGTTAGCTATGGCTTAACTTGATTAAGCGGACGTATTCATGCTATAATTACACGGTAAAATATAATTTGCAAGGCGTCATTTATGGATAAGAAAATTATATACAGCGCCGTACAGCCTACGCATTGTCTTACGCTTGGCAACTACATAGGCGCGCTTAATAATTGGTTGCAGTATCAAAAGGAAGAGAGCAACGACTGCATATTCGCTATAGCGGATCTGCATGCGCTTACCGTCAGACAAGATCCCAAAGCGTATAGGGAGAGATGTCTGTCGCTTTTTGCTCAGTACTTGGCTATGGGACTTGACTGCGATAAGAGCATACTTTACTTTCAGTCGCAGGTACATCAGCATGCGGAACTGCAATGGATACTCAACTGCTATACCTATGTCGGCGAAATGAACAGAATGACGCAGTTTAAGGATAAGTCCGCAAAGCATGCCGATAATATCAATATGGGATTGATGGACTATCCCGTGCTTATGGCAAGCGACATATTGCTGTATGACAGTAATTACGTGCCCGTAGGCATAGACCAGATGCAGCATATCGAGATAACTCGCGATATAGCGGTGAGATTTAATAATTTGTACGGAGACGTATTCACCGTGCCCGAGGGCAGACTGGGCAAGGTGGGGGCTAAGATAATGAGCCTTTCCGATCCTTCGTCCAAGATGAGCAAGTCCGATCCAGACGCCAATGCCACCATTAACGTGCTTGACGAGGAGAGCGTAATAATGAAGAAGTTTAAGAAGGCGGTTACCGACTGCGACAACTTCATCGCCTACGATCCCGAAAAGAAGGCGGGGGTATCCAATCTGCTGTCCATACTTGCCGTATGCACTGGCAAGAGCATAGAGCAGACGGTAGCCGATTGCGACGGGCTGATGTACGGACATCTCAAGATAAGGACGGGCGAGGCCGTAGCCGCCATGCTCAAGCCGGTACGCGACAACTATAAGCAGCTTATGGAAGATAGGGATTATCTGTATAAGCTGGCGGAGGACGGCAGAGTGAGAGCGCACTCAAGGGCGAGCGTTACGCTGAGCAGAGTAAAGGAAGCGGTAGGTCTTATACCCCGTATGGGCAGATAAATGTTTGGCTACATCGTAGTTGACAAGCCTGATATGTATATCAAAGACTTTACGATGTACAAGGCTTTTTACTGCGGCTTTTGCAAAGGTGTGGGCAAGAGGTGTTCGCAACTGATGCGCTTTAGCACCAATTACGACATGACCTTTTTCGATATATTGTTGCACAGCGTGCACAATAGAGAGGTCGCCATATCCAACGAGGCTTGCGTGCTCAATCCCATAAAGAAAAAGAGCATATGCGTAAGCGACGAACTCACCGCCGTAAGCATAGATATCAATACGATATTGTTGCATTACAAGCTACGCGATGACGTCTACGACAGCGGCAGTTGCGCAGGCAGATTTATAGACTCGGCTATCATACGCCGTCATTATAAGGCAGCGGCTAAGCGTATGCCCGAGGCGGATAAGATATGCTCGGACGGCTACTCGGAGTTGAGGAGACTCGAGAGCGAGCGGTGCTCGTCATTAGACGAGGTGGCGCATCCATTTGCTGATATGATGCGCTCGCTTGCGCGCTTGGCGTTCAAGGATAAGTATGACGACAATATAGGCGCGTTGATGTACAACATGGGCAGGTGGGTATACTTCTGCGATGCGTTGGACGACATCGAGGACGACTATAAGGATAAGACGTACAATCCTTTTCTTATAGACTACGCCTATAAGAGCAGAGAAGAATTCATGAAAGAGCGCGGGGCGGAAGCCGAGTTTGCGCTCAAGAGCGCATATAAGGCGGTATGCGACGCGTTCGCTAACGTGAGCACGCCGCTATACGAAGGTGTGCTCACCAATATAATATGGTACGGGCTGCTGGGCACGACCAATAAAATTATCGGAGGATGTAAAGTTGCAAAGAGATCCGTATTCCGTTCTCGGCTTGAGCAATGACGCTACGAGAGAGCAGATTGACGAGGCGTATTATACGCTTAAGAGCGATTGCGAAAGTAAACTTTTTGAAGAAGGTCGCGTAGGCACGGATGCCTCGCGTAAACTTGCCGAGATAGAGCGCGCTTATGCCGACTGTCTCGAGGACTTGGATAAGAGAATCAGCTTTGACAGCTTCGGCAGCAGTTACGGCGAGGTAGAGCAACTTATCAAGGACAGCCGTATAGACGAAGCTCAGCGCAAGCTCGATACCATAGAGCCGCGCGATGCCGAGTGGCACTATATGCAGTCCGTAATTTATTATAAGCGTAACTGGCACATCGAGAGCAAGAAGCAACTTGAGATAGCTGTCGCGCTTGATCCCGATAATGCTAAGTATAAGCGTTCGCTTGACAGAATGAACGCGCAGATGAGCGGCGCGCAGGGCGAAGCGAACAGAAGCGGTGAGCAACAGACTGTCAGAGGCGGTTATGCTCAGCCTTCTGCCGCGGAGACGACTTCTATGGCATGTTGCAATACCTGTTCTACGCTCATATGCTGCGACTGTCTGTGCGAGTGCTGCGGAGGAGACCTCATCCCTTGTTGCTGATATGAAGAGGTCGCACTCCTACGAGATAGCGCTTTCTGCGATATCCGCGGCAATGGCTGTCGCCTTTATCGTGGCGCAGGCATATGTGCCGATTATGACAATCGCTATCAACGTTATGGCGGCTATGGCTGTCAATCTTCCGTTTACTAAAGACATGTGGAAGGGCGGCGTTCTTGCTTACGTAGCGGCGTCGGGGTTAGGCTTTCTTATCGTCAATATCAAGGCATTGCCATTTATAATGCTCTTCGGCGCATATTCGGTGCTGATGTGGCTGCTTGACTTTAAGTTTTATCAATCGGCTAAATTAAATAAAATCATTAAGATAGCAATTATCGCGCTTATCAAGATAGGCTTTTATCTGCTCATGTTTTGGGCGTGCTACGTGCTTATGGACATCGCGCTCGATACGGCAAGTATATTCGGTAAGACTTTCAATCTCAATTTCTATATAGTGTGGGGCGTGTGTTTTGCTGTGTTTTGCTTATACGATCCTCTTATCAGATGGGTGTTTAAGTGCGAAAAGGCTTTGATAAACAGAATTATCAAAAAAGATTGATTTTTGTGATTGCAAAATAAATTCTTCTATTACACTTGGTTGCGGAGCAACATATTAGCCGCATTATGCGTTGTGGGCAATAGACGTATCCTTGTTCTGACCTTGGACGCAGTTGATATTACTTTAAGATTTGATATAGATAATTGCAATTAATTTGCAATATAAGTGCCTTGAGCCGTTATGCTATAAAGCATTTGGCTTTCTATTACGATACTGAAAATAAGTCGTTACTGACAATAGATTTATATATATATTGTATAATAGTTATATTAATATAATAAGACCGCCGATTAAGCGGTCTTATTATTCAGTAGGTGGATTAGTCCATCTTCTTTATATTGGCATTGTTAGAGCCTAAATTTTCTACTATAGGGTTGCCCCAGTATTTAATATCGGCAGAGCCGCTTACCGATACGGTAAGTCTTTCGCTTACGTTCAGCTCAATCTCGCACGAGCCCGACGAGTGCACGGACGCGACTGTCAGCGCAAAGTCTTTTGCGCTTATTTCGGTAGAGCCGGAGGAGTGCACTGTAAGTTTATTACCGCTGCCGGATAGCTCTATATCCGTGCTTCCCGAGCCGTCCACTGTGATTGTAGGGCAGGTAAGCTGAGTGCAGCTAAGTTCTACGCTGCCCGATACTTTGGCACTAAGCGAGTTGGCAACGCCCGATAACTCTATATCGGCAGAGCCGCTTGCCCTTACGCTAATGTCTTGGAACGTCCCTCTTGCGCCGAATTTTGCAGAGCCCGACGCCGTTATTGCAATGCTTTTTGCGGTTATGTTAGCGGCTTTAAGCTCGGTAGAGCCTGATATATCCAGGTCAAAGTCGCCGTATTCCCAGTCGGGCAGTTCCGCGCTCAGCGAGCCGCTTATCGTACCGCGCAGACTCAGTATTGTCTCCTCGGGTACGGTGAGTATGATATCTGTGGTTTGCTCTTTGTACATCACTCTGTGCCACCACTTCATTGAGCTCGCCGTCTCGTTGATTCTCAGCTTGCCGCCTTGCACCGCTACGCTGAAGGTGGTAAGTAAGCTGTCGCTGTAGGTGAGGCTATAGTCCTCTCCGCGTTGCAGTATCAGTCGGTGTCCGCTGCGCAGATTCATATCTATTTCATTAAACGAGGCGGAGGAGATGAAAGTCTTTTCGGCATACTCGGCGTCTTTAGTGAACAGTCTGCTTGTACCCTTGAAGTATACTGCACAGCCCACGCCCGCAATCAGCGCGCCTACGGCAACTATTATTATCATTGCAAGGACAAACTTTTTCATGCTCTTCCTCCCCGTATTCCCAATCCGAACTTAATTATTCCGAAATACGCTCTTATCAGATTTATTACGCACAGCATTAGCAGGCAGCCTGCTCCGAAAGCTGCTATTCCCGAGCCAAGTCCTATTAAGAAAGCTCCAAAGCTGTTTGTCATCATAAAGAACGATACTACGCACATCGCAATTCCCGACAGAGGAATCGCCATCCCCACGCCGATTAGTACCAGCAGCACTATTCCGCCTACGAATGCTATCAGTAAAGTTAGCGGTAATAGCAATATTGTAAGGCAGCCCCTTCCGCTGCGCGCGGGGCGGTAGCTGTCATAGACGGGCGGGGTATATACGTTGCCCTGTCTGTCATTATTCTTATTGTCGCTGTTTGCGGATGAATTGACGCCGCCTTCCATTATTTCGTCCGCCGCGCTATAGGCGGTCTGCGTCTTGCTTTTATCGTCGCTCACTACGTTAATGGCAACGTCCTCGGGGAAGCCGAATTCCTTTAATATATCCGCTTCGCCGACGCCGCTCTCGCGCTTGTCGTTGTATATCTCCTCGTAATAGTTGATTACGGCTTGCGCTTCCGCGCCCGTTATGCCGTGCCGCTCCAAAGCGCGCCGCAGATCGTCTATCCATATCTTATAGTTCATAGCTTCCCTCCACGATTATTCAAGTAGCGGTATATTGTCATTATCTCTTCCATATCTCGGTAAAACTCTCTTAGCTGAGTCTTTCCCTTTTCCGTTATCTTATAGTATTTTCGCAATCTTCCGTTATACTCGCGGTTGCGAGTGCTCACCGCGCCCGAGGCTTCCAGTCTGCGCAGTACGGGGTATAGGGTGGATTCCGATATCTCGATATAGGGCGATAGCTGTCCGATTATCTTATATCCGTAGGACTCTTCCTCGCATATGGCTGCCAGTACGCAACCTTCGAGCAATCCCTTCTTCAGCTGAGAATCCAATTTATACCTCCATACTATTCATTACATAATACTATACATTGCATAGTATTGCTTGTCAACTGATTTTCAGCCCTTTTTGCGTCTTACAGCTTATAATGAGGATAGGGGTAATAGTGTATAATGATAGGCGCTTATATTGCACGGTTGCGTAAGATAATATGCGCCGCTTTATGCGTCTGATATCAGTGATAGTCGTATCCGTTTTTATAATATGAAGATTTTCGTTGCGCTATCTGCGTATTAGTTCTTTAGCCTGCTTGCCGCTGATATGCTCGATTTTCAGCTCTAAGGCATTGAGCGCAGGGTAGTAGCGGTTGATTTCTTCCTCGCGCCCGTTATCGCTGTCTTGGGGGCAATACTTGATTGCAAGTTTAGCTACCGCGATAGTCTTATCAGGCTCTTGGGTTATTTCCTTTACTTTGCCAAAGACTATTACACTCTTGTAGTACGTAGTATATTCGCTCTCCACCACGTCGTCCTTAGCTATCACGCACAGCGATGCCTTATCGTTGCGCCTTATCGCGTCTAATTTGTGTCCTGCCTTAGCGCAATGGAAGTATATTGCATTATTGTCCCTATCGTATACGTAGCTTAGCGGCACGCCGTAAGGATATCCGTCGTCGCCCGATACCGATAGCACGCCCGAGCTTGCTCTGATAAGTATCTCCTCACACTCTTGTTGACTCAACTGTTGATTGGCTCTGCGCATCTGTCTGAACATTGCTTACCTCTTATTACGCTGCTTATTATTTATATAATTATAGCATATCATTTACTCATTACTGTAGCTATAGTCATTATTTCATTGCTGTTTTTATTTAAAAAATATTAGCGGCATCAGTGCGCCGCCTTGTACATGTATTAGTATAATTGATGATCATTTTTTCAATGAGTAGCCGATAATTGTATTAATATTTTAGCCTTTAAGTAATAATAAGTCAATATCTTAACGCGTAAAACGACGAAAAACCATATATTTCCTCGCAATTCTTCCGCCCGTGATCATCAATTATACTAATTTATGTACATTTTTTCGGATTAAATTTCGACGCCGATATACAATATCTGAGATAAACGGAACAATTTCGCATTGCTCTTAAATATACGCTGAGATAACTATAAATCGAAATAGTAGTCGTGTATACGGAGTTATAGTGTCAAGTAGAAGATATAGATTAATATCAACTATTTCTGCGGCAATTATTATTGTCGCGGTACTTCTATGCTTTTGCTTTATTTCTGTAGATAATATCAATAACGCATTTGCTTTCACCGCAAGTAATATGACAAATGATACTGTCATAGATATCGGCGATATATTGCTTGACAGCTACGCGGACCGTACTGACGGAAAGGTATTCGATGGCGAAGTTATGCAATCATTGTATGCTAAGTTGACAGGCAATGCGGCAAAAGATACTATTGCCGATGTAGACGCTTTGGGTACGCAGACAGCCGCGCAGATACGCTCTAATAATGGTAATAAAGATATCGTACTCACCATGGACGGGCAGAAGTGGACCGTAACACATCTTACTAAAGATAGGTCTGGCAATACGATAGCGACGCTATGGCTTGCTACGGCGACGGAGACGAGCGAGTTGAATAAATGGAGTGCAAGTACTCCTACTGATTATCCGTCAAATATGTACAGTAGCAGTTACATAAGAGCAGACGTGCTTAATAGCGGCGGAAGCGGATATGTAGCTAATAATGGTGATACTGAGCTTACTAAGGTAGAGCAGCGTGATACGCATAAATACGCAAGACTTACAATGCCTAATGTGGCAGGTTCGCTTACAGACTTTATAGTTACCCCTGCTCAAGTAGCTTATCAAGAGACGGAAAATCAGTACGAAAGTGGTGGAATGGGTTATACTATGTCCAATGAGGCGTACGGCAGTCCAAGCGGCACGGCAAATTGGATGGATATCACCTTTAATTACAGTGGAAAGAGCGGCTACTCGGAATGGAAGAACGACTATATATGGCTACCGTCTTTAACAGAAACAGGATATAACACCACATATACCGGAATATGGGGATTATCTAACAGACAACGATCCAACTCAGTCGAATCCTGGCTGCGCGTTGCTCACTCTGCTAGTGCTGCTAGTATGGGTGCCATGCGTGCGGCGGGCAATAGCTATGTCTTCAATAATGTAACGACTAGTTACGCCGTCCGTCCCGCGTTTCACTTGAATCTTGACTTGGCGGCAGAGTATAGCGGTGGAGTTGCCTTGGCTGAGCCTACAGACGTAACTGTAGAATATAAGGGCTCTGCGCTTACGTTGGACGACATAGCGGCGGAGCAAAAAAAGTGGTTCAATGCCCAGCAGCTTAGTATAACATATGATAGCGAGATTAAAGACGCGGGCACATATAAAGTAAAGGCAGAGATTAAGGCAGAGCTCGCTGCTGACGGTCTTACTTTCGAAGGCGAGCCGAATACTACCGCAGGCGAGAGCGATACGGTGCGCTACTTTAACTTTACCGTAACAAAGAAGAAGATAGGAATAACTGCAAGATTAGATAGCGGCGGACTGCCGACGGTAACGCTCAAGAACGCAGGCGACATATACACAGGCGACACTCCGCAAAACGGTCGCGCGCCGAGCTTCGGCTTTACGTACACCTCAAGCGGTGGAGTTACTTCCGATACCTTGCCAACGGCGGTAGGTACGTATACTGCAACAGCTAAGTTGACTAATGACTGTAATTATGAAATAGACACAGCAAATAGTACGCTATCCGTAACATTCAAGATAGATAAGAAATCCGTGGATAAGCCTGCCTTATCGGGACAGGTAACCAAGCCGTACAGCGGAGTGGCGCAGAGCTTTACTCTGCAAGGAGTAACTGCAGACGTATCGCTTACTTTGCCCGACGGGGTAACGTATGCAGACGGCGCGCTTAGCGCAACTAATGCAGGGGTATATAAGATACGTGTTGCCTTAGCGGATAACGGCGTAGCCACGCAGTGGGCGGACGGCACGGACAGCGCATATG
>CAMWNK010000013.1 GCA_947175555.1 uncultured Clostridia bacterium
AAAACAGAATCTCCCGCATTCATCGCGCAAGACAATTGTCCCGCTAGCAGCACGACTTCATCGTCTGCCACCTTGCTCGCCCTATCCGCCTCTATAGCATCCATATGTCCAAGCCACTTATCACCGAAAATATCCATAGGCTTATCCACGCTGCCCGACAAGTGTAAATCGCTGATTGCAAATACCTTCATATATCTATTTTAACAATTTAGAAGGCAAAATACAACTGATAAATTATTGCTATATAATTGACTGAAAATTATTAAAATATCATTATTAGGGCGCGTGTCAATAGAGCTAATGTATAAAAAATATCCGCACGGCGATATGCCGTACGGATAGATACGTTATTACAACTGTCCGTCTTGAGGATATAGCGGAAGGTCGAATACGCCGGCGCATTCTTGCTGATTATATTCCTGACACGGGGGTATGTAGCAATAACCGTACGTGGGAACAAGCAAGTGAACAGGCATTACTACCTTCAATATAACAGTTACGCACGCAGTAACGGTAACGGTATTGTTGTCCGCGTTATAGACGCCGATATTGGATACGACGCTTGCCGTAGCCTGTATGCTGTAAGGTATCAGCGACGGCGCAGGTACGCGCAGTACAACGTCTCTACTGACAACGACGGTAGAATCCGCAGTGCCTCTTACGCCGTTGGCGTCGACAAAGGAAACCAAGACCGGAATTATTACATTGCACGATACTCTCGCGCAACCGGGCATATCCGCAAGGGGCGTTACCGTAAGATCGGTTACCTGTGCGGCGGCGCCTACAGACTGAGCGGATATGAAGGTATAGGGCGTGGTCAAGGAACTCGGGTTGATATTGGTAAGGCTGAGCACCTGATTATCGAGCTGCTCCTGCCTTATGCACGCATCAAATACTTTATCGACCTGCAAGCATGCCTTTTCACACAAACCGTTTACAGCGTTACCCCTCAAAGCGCAAGGTATCCTGTCCGACTTGCAATTATTACAAAATGACATAGTTATCTCCTCCTGTATTCGAGCCAGCACATGACCTTGCAGGCGTGACTCGTCTTACCTAAATATATGTTAACTATATCTAAACTGTTACTCGGGCAACTTTATGATACATAACTCGACGCGTATTAAGTAAAAATAATTAATAAAAGTTATAAAATATATACAAAAATCCGATATTTAAGCTATTAAATTACAGGAAATAGCTTTTCCTCTATAAGTTGCTTTATTTCGTCTCCGCCCTGCTTATTGAGCGAAGAGGTAACTATGAGATTATCTATACCCAACTTGAGAGAAGATGCAATCGCCTTTTTTTGCCTCAAAGCCGCGCTTTTAGACAGCTTATCCGCCTTGGTCAATACCACGGTAAAAGGCACGATATTGAGATTGAGATACTCAATCATATGTATATCCAGCTTGGACGGCTCTCGCCTTATATCCATCAGCACCAGTACGTGTTTAAGCCTTTCGCTGCCCGTAAGATAGGCGCCCATGAGCTTATCCCAGCGTCTCTTCTCATCTTCGCTGAGATTTACGGCATAGCCGTACCCGGGTAAATCCACCAACATAAAGGCATAATCAAGCGCCTCGTTAATGGCAAAATAATTGACCATGCGCGTCTTACCCGGGGTGGCGGAAGTCTTAGCAAGAGCCTTCCGCCCTGTAATGTAATTTATAAACGTGGACTTACCCACGTTAGACCTTCCTGCAACGGCAACCTCGTCAAGATTGAAGTCCTTTAAGTCTTCGGACTTTGCCACCGAGGTAACGAATCTTGACGTCTTGATATCCATAAATTATGCAGTCCTGCCCCTCTCCACGAGCGGCGCGCCGCCGTTATCGATACAATTTTGCGTAACGACTATCTTGGATATGGTCTTATCGGTAGGAGCCTCATACATCAGATCCATCATCACGTTCTCGACGATAGACTTGAGTCCTCTTGCGCCTGTATTGAGCCTGATTGCCTTCCTTGCCACGGCATACAGCGCTTCTTCCTCGAATTCTACGTCTACACCGTCCATCTTAAGCAATTTCTTATACTGCTTGACCAGCGCGTTCTTAGGCTCGCTCATTATCTTGACCAAAGCAGTCTCGTCCAAAGCGTTCAGCCCTACTATTATAGGCACTCTGCCCACAAATTCGGGGATAAGACCGTACTTGATTAAGTCGTCGGGACGAATCTCTTTAATAATTTCGCCGTAGCTGCTGCCATCGCTCGTATGCACTTTAGCTCCGAAACCCAGTCCCGAGCCCGCCTTGCGCTTGTCCACTATCTTATCCAATCCTACGAACGCGCCGCCGCAGATAAAAAGGATATTGGTGGTATCAATAGATATGCACTCTTGCTGAGGGTGCTTTCTTCCGCCCTGAGGAGGAACGTTGGCAACGGTGCTCTCTATAATCTTAAGCAAAGCCTGCTGCACGCCCTCGCCCGATACGTCGCGGGTGATTGACACGTTTTCACTCTTCCTTGCAATCTTATCTATCTCATCTATATAGATGATGCCCAGCTGAGCCTTTTTTACGTCGTAATCCGCAGCTTGAATGAGCTTGAGCAGAATATTCTCCACATCGTCGCCCACATAGCCCGCTTCCGTAAGCGTGGTGGCGTCCGCAACTGCAAAGGGCACGTTCAATATCTTAGCAAGCGTCTTGGCAAGTAAAGTCTTGCCGCAACCCGTAGGTCCGAGCATAAGCACGTTGGACTTTTCCAAGTCTACGCCGTCGCCGTCTTCTATAGAGTTGATTCTCTTATAGTGATTATAAACGGCTACGGACAATACCTTCTTTGCATCGTCTTGTCCGACGATATACTCGTCGAGCTTTTCTTTAATCTCTTTGGGCGAGAGCAAATTGAACGTGGGCGCAGGCGATTTTTTCCCTGCGCTGCTCATCATCTCATTGCATACGGTTACGCATCCCTTACAGATATACGTACCGTTATTGCCGAGCAAAGGACCGGCTTCACTCTCGTCTCTGCCGCAAAAAGAACAACTTAAATGCTTCTTATCTTCACTCACTGCCAATTAACCTCTGTCATAGTAAATCTTATCAATTATACCGTAGTTCAGCGCTTCTTCCGCGCTCATATAATTATCTCTGTCGGTATCTTCATATACTTGATTATAATTCTTACCGGTGTTATCTGCCAATATCTTAGTCAGCTTCTCCTTAGTCTTCTGTATCTGAGTAGCCTGAATCATAATATCGGACGCCTGTCCCCTCGCTCCGCCGAGAGGCTGGTGAATCATTACTTCGCTGTTAGGTAAAGCAAATCTCTTGCCCTTAGTACCGCTCGACAACAAAAACGCACCCATAGAAGCGGCAAGTCCTATACAGATAGTAGCAACGTCGCACTTGATATAATTCATGGTATCGTATATCGCCATACCCGCGGTTACGCTGCCGCCGGGGCTATTAATATATATAGAGATATCTTTATTATTGTCCTTAGCCTCAAGAAAAATCAGCTGGGCAACCACGCTGTCTGCGGTCTCGTCGGTTATCTCGCCGGTTATGAATATAATTCTGTCTTCAAGTAAACGAGAA
Organism: uncultured Clostridia bacterium; assembly: GCA_947175555.1. GTDB lineage: Bacteria > Bacillota > Clostridia > Christensenellales > UBA3700 > Alloclostridium. The sequence continues at coordinate 3,549 of CAMWNK010000013.1, forward strand.
TAAATATCGTAAGCTCTTTCGCCTTTATCGGTCCTGTCTATTACGGTAGGTATAAGATTCATTTTTTCATTCTCCTTTATTTATTTTGTCTTCTAATCATTATGTATATACATTATTTCCTATATACGCCGCGATATATATATTATCTTAACTTGCGTGTCGATATATGCCTTGTTATGTATTAAATTATACGGCGGAGCAAGTTGTCAACCCCTCCGCCTTATTTATTACTATTTACTTAACGGTGTTGTTGGCTTTAAGATAATTCATCAGATTTCGCGTCATCGCTTCGTTACGTACGTAAGACATGTAATGCTCGTTGAAATCTTTCTTGTACTCTTCAAGCGTCTTGCCCTCTTTGTCCGCCATCTCCTTGAGGACGCCGTCTACGTCCTTATCGGTAACTTCCAACTTCGCGTCCTTGATAAGAGCCTCTAAGACCAATCTCGTCTTTACGCTCTCCGTAGCGCGCTCGGCGTAATCTTTAATCATCTGCTCCTTGCTTGAGCCGGTGTACTTATAATAGTCGTCGATGTTAAGACCTTGATAGCTCAGTCTGTATCCGAATTCGTTGACCATCTCCTCCGCCTCTTCGTCTATCATGCACTGAGGGACTTTCACCTCGGAAGTCTCGACTACCTTCTTCACCATATCCTGCTCCAGCTTTGCCTTAGCCTGATCTTCCCTGCGCTGCTTGATCTTTTCCTTTACGTCCGCCTCGTACTCTTTATAGGTATCGAATTCGGAAACGTCTTTAGCAAACTCGTCGTCCGCCTCGGGAATCTTCTTTACGCTGATAGCCTTGACCTTAACGGCAAATACAGCCGCCTTGCCTGCAAGGTTGTCCGCATGGTACTCGGCGGGGAAAGTAACCTCTACGTCTTTACTCTCGCCTACGCTCATGCCTACCACTCCGTCCTCGAAGCCGGGGATAAAGGTATTAGAGCCCAGCGTGAGGTCGTAATCCTCGGCAGTGCCGCCGTCGAACTTAACACCGTCTACGCTGCCGCTGTAGTCTATCTTTACTTTATCGCCGTTTTGTGCGGGACGGTCGCCGACGTCTTCCCACCAGCCTGCATTCTCTCTTGCCGTCTTAATCTCGCTCTCGACGTCCTCTTTGCTCACCTTGACTTTATCTTGAGCAAATTCAAGTCCCGTATACTGACCGAGCTTTACCGTAGGCTTAAGCTGTACCTCGGCTGTATACTTGAAAGTAGAATCGCTGATTGCGGATATCTTTACGTCAGGTCTGTCGACGGGGAAAAGGTCGGGCTCGTTATCGAGCACCTCGTTATAGCTCTTCGGCAATACGATATCCATAGCGTCGTCGTAAAAGATTGCAGTGCCGCCGTACATGCGCTCGATAAAGGCGCGGGGCGCGTGTCCCTTTCTGAATCCGGGGATATTAAACTTGCCTTTCGTCTTGATATATGCTTCTTGCAGAGCTTGTTTCCATTGCTCTTCGTCCACTTCGACCGTAAACTTCACGCGGTCGTTTTCCAATAACTCCTTAGTGTAACTCATACTATATCTCCTTTTATGTTTTTACACAGCGGATATATTTTAGCATAACGCAGATAGTATTGCAAATATTTATTGCAAATAAGATTAAATACTTATATAATATTTTATAAGATGCCTAACGACTATATAACATTGAAAGCGCTGTCCCAAGAACTGAACGAAACTCTTTCGGGAGCGCGAATTAATAAAATTTACATGCCCGAAAAGGACGAAGTAACCTTTGGCATTCACACTAATAACGAGAATAAAACTCTCGTCATATCCGCTTCTCCGCAAAATCCGCGCATACACTTTACTGCTGTAAAAAAGGAGAATCCTACCGTTGCGCCCGGCTTTTGCATGTATCTGAGAAAGCACGTGGCGGGAGGCAGCATATCCCGCGTATCCATGCTGGGCGAGGACAGAATCTTTTCTATTGAGCTAAACGTGAAAAACGAAATGCACGACGTGGAAAAGGTTACGCTGATCGCGGAGATGATGGGACGATACAGCAACATATTAGTAGTGGATAAAAACGGCAAAATAGGAAGCGCGCTCAAGCAAATCCCCTTTGACACCGCTACCAAGCGTTGCATAATCCCGGGGATAGTATACACCGCTCCGCCTCAAAATAAATTGCTGCTATCGGATAAAGACGGCGTCAAGGATTATCTTTCCCGATACCGCAACGGCGGGCTAATCAAATATATTACAAGCGGTCTTGCAGGCTTTTCGACAGAAACTGCAGCGCAAGCGATATACGAAGCCGATATTTCCGACGATTGTCAATCGCTGAGCGACGACAATATCAACTCGTTAATGTCCGCAATTGACAGATTGCTTGACGTGCGCAATGACAGGAAATACTCCCCTTGTTGCAGCGTATCGGACAAAAAGCTATGCGATTACTACGTATACGAATATAATAACGGCAAGGAATACAAGTCATATCCCTCGCTCAACTTAGCCATAGACGACTATACGAGCAGCAGAGATATAGTGCAGCGTCATGAAGAGCGCACCGCCGCAATAAGCAAGAAATACAGAAATTTTTATTCCAAAACGCAAAAAAAACTTGCTAAATGCCATGAAAAGTTAAAAGAATGCGACAGCGCGGAATATTTTAAGCTATGCGGAGACTTGATACTGACAAATATGCACAATATCAAGCGCGGAGATACTTACCTTAGCGCAACGGATTATACTCAACCCGATTGCCCTACAGTGAAAATCGAGCTCGACAATATGCTTACTCCGCAGCTCAACGCTAAAAATTATTATAAGAAATACGCAAAGCTGAAAAGAACTTATACCGCTATCACCTCTCAAATCGAGCAGCTCGGCAACCTGCTGCAATACTTGGAAAGCATAGGCGCATCGATACGCCTGTGTTCGAGCAGCGCAGAAATTGCGGAGATTGAGAGCGAGCTGGAGAAAGTAGGCGCATTCCGCAACAGAAAGAATAAGACAGTAAAAAAAGTCAAGCCTACCCGCCCCGTATCTTATAATATCGGGCAGTTCACCTTGCTTATAGGAAAAAACAATGCTCAGAACGACACTCTCACATTCAAGAGCGCAAGTGGCGGAGATATATGGCTGCATTGCAAGGATATACACGGCTCGCACGGCATCCTGCTCTGCGGCAAGGAATCGCCCGATGAGGATACGCTCGTAAAGGCATGCGAGATAGTAGCTTATTATACTAAGCCCGACTCTACGGAAAAGATAGCCGTTGACTATACCAGAAAAAAATATGTAAAAAGACATCCTTGCGGACAGCTCGGCATGGCGATATATACCGATTATAAGACGCTCATCGTGCACCCGATTAAACACGAGAGCGATATCTGCTGAAAATTGGAATTAAGAATATTATTTTCTGAAATATTATGAAATATCGATTATTTGAGAATAATTAAGAAATATTTATTCTAATTTTTAACTTTCAGTTTGCTTAACACATCGGCAAAGTATTGCGGAACAGGCGCGGTAAAAGTCATCCTCTCACCCGTCCTCGGATGCGTAAGCTCCAACTTGTAAGCATGCAAGAGCTGCCCCTTCAAACCAAACTTTTTATCCTCATTTCCGTATTGCTTATCGCCTACGACGGGATGCCCCAGATGACGGCTGTGCACTCTTATCTGATGCGTCCGACCTGTCTTTAATTCAAACTCGACAAGCGTATAGCCGTAATATCTGCGCTCTACGTTATACAGCGTTACCGCTCTCCTGCCCGACGGCGCTACTACGTACTTCTTTCCGTCTTTTGCCGATCTGTCGAGATAATTATCTATTATGCCCGAGTCTTTACTAAGCTCGCCTTCCAATAAGGCGTAATATTTCCTGATTGCAGACTTTTCGGCTATTTGACTTTGCAGCGCTACGTGCGCAAAATCATTCTTAGCCACTACAAGCAATCCCGAAGTATCCTTATCCAAGCGATGCACTATTCCCGGTCTGCACACACCGTTGATAGAGCTTAAGGTCTTGAGCCTGAACAGCAAAGCATTGACCAAAGTATTGTCATAAGCCCCCGGCGCAGGATGAACTACCATGCCTTGAGGCTTATTGACTACGGCGAGGTCGTCGTCTTCATATATGATTTCTATCGGCAAATCCGCCGCAGATAAGTCAAGCGACTTTACGGGAGGAACTGTTACGCGAACGCTATCGCCCGCGCGAAGAGTATGCCCCGCCTTCTTGATAATAGCCGAGTTGACGGCGACATAGCCCTCTTCGATAAGTTTTTTTATCCTGCTCCTGCTCAGTTCAAGCCTCTCTGCCGCTATAAAATTATCGAGCCTGCACTTATCGACCGCATTAAGCTCATAGACGTCGTTAGACTCGTCAAACATTGAGGTCCGCCTTGAATTTTTTCCATCCGGAATTGACAATATCTCCTTCTTTATAACCGAAGAATATATAAACTATCAATAAAAGCACGCCCACCATAAGATATATATCGGCGACGTTGCCTATAGCAAAATCGAAATTAAACATTGATTTAAGAAAGTCGTACTCTATAAAGTCGCGCACACTGCCGTATACCGCCCTATCATACAGATTGCCGATTGCGCCCCCGAATATAAATAATACGGCAACACGCAGCGTCTTAGGCAGCGCAGGTCTCAACACAAGCATCGCCAATAATGCCGCGCACACTATTGCGGTCAAAGATATCAGCAGTGCTTTCTGCCCGTAAAAAGAACCGAAGGTCGCTCCCATATTGCGCACGCAGGTAATTGAGAAGATATTATCAAGCATTGCATAACTATTGCCGTCTCCCACAAGAGAGAAAGCGGCAAGTTTTGTAAGCAGGTCGGAAGCTATAATCCATATCGCGATAAGACCTTCTTTGATAAATAAATTGTACCTTTTAATCATACTTCTTCTTAATATCAATCGGCACCTGTATAGACATGCCCCCGGGAGTCAATAAGAACATATTGGGACCTATCCTCTGCTGGCTGCCGCAAAGCGCATATATCGCACCGCTCAAAAAGTCGAGGATACGCTGAGCGTTCTTATCGGGCATTCTCGAAAGGTCGACTATTATCGCCTGCCTTCTGCGCAGATTGTCTATAATAACTCTCACGTCGTGGTGCGAGCGCGGATACGTAATAATTATATTTGAGCCGTCGCTACCCGTAATCATTTCGTCCTCTTTACGCCTAAACATGGATAAAAAGCCGTTCCTTCTCTTCTTACCGTCGCCGTATTCGCCGTCTTGAGCATATTCGTCGTCCTCGCCGTAAGGCATTACGCCCTGCTGAGGCGCGACAACGGGCTGCTGAGCATAATAAGTCGGATAGTATGCGGGCGCAGGATATACGGGTACGGCAGGCGCGACAAAGCTCGGCGGCTGAGGCGGATAGTAGCCCATATTGGCAGCAGGCTGCTGATATCCGACAGGCGGCGCAGGCTGATGCCCCGCATCGCCGTAATCGGCAGGCATCCTGCCTGCGTCAATTCTGCCGTCGGCGCCGTACGGAGGACGAGACATCCTACTGCCGTCGTCATTGAAATGCTCTCTGTTATAATCGTCGTAACTGCGTCTATCCATTATTGCTTCACCGTATAATCCCTTTCTCCGAATATCGTCCGTCCCAATCTCACCATGTTAGAGCCGCCGTATTGCACAGCAATCTGATAGTCGTCTGACATGCCGCACGAGAGAATTCCGATATTGGAATTGCGGGCTCTCAAATCATTATAAACATCATAAAATCGCTTGTATAAGTCGATTAAGTCGCTTTTATCAATACCTTTAGGCATGACGCTCATCAATCCCTTTACGCGTATATTGGGATAGGCATCCATAGATAGAGCAAAGGCAATCACATCGCTCATCTCCACGCCGCCCTTGCTGAGCTCCGAGCCGACGTTGACTTCTATCAGGCAATCGGCAACTATCCCGCGCTTAGACGCCTGCTTATCAATCTCTTTAGCAAGCTCGTCTCTGTCTAAAGAATGAATCAAATCTACCTTATCTATCACATACTTTACTTTATTGGTCTGCAATCTACCGATAAAGTGGCGCGTAACATTGAGATCGGGATTGTAATTGCTAAGCATCTCCTGCACCCTGTTATCGCCTATATGCTTCAACAAGCCTCTGCTTACAGTCGCATCTATTATCTCTTTAGGCTGAGTCTTAACCGCGCCGACAAGAGCAATCTCCTCTCCCTCTCTGCCTGCGGCAGAAAGCGCGTCTCCTATTGCTACTAAGCAATCGGACATATTCTTTTCTATTTCAACAAGCGTCAGACTCATATATAAAATATAACATATACGCAAAATAAAGTAAATAATTACGCGCTAAGTATTGATTGATAATAATATTATCGGCAACTAATTTTATCGCCTGCAATCGCATTGACATACGCCCGAAATATCGGTATCTAAAGCTGACTGCCCCTTTACATACACGACTTGCAAGCGGTAAGAAATAATAAAAGCGACTTAAATCAAGTCGCTTTTATATAACAATAGTTTATATTTGCCTAAAATTGTTCTTAATTATGCGGTTTTTTATAATAATTTAGAAAAACTGCTTATATCGAACTCGGGATCTTCCAACTTCTTGCCGCTAATCATCTTGGACACGGACACCTCGTAGGCAACCCTCTCTTCACTGACGTTTTCACTGATTGTCTTAGTGTATATTCTGCTCTGCACTCTGCCCACTACAAGCAGCCTTTCGCCTACGGGCAAGTCCTTTGCGTATCTTGCGTTACGTCCCCATACTATGCAAGGGATATAATCGGACTTATTGTATGCTCTGTTGACGGCAAGCAATATGTCGCATATCTCTCTGTTGAAAGGCGTCGTACGGTATACGGGCGGCTTGCATATGAATCCGACAATCTCGAGATTATTGGGATTGCAGTCCTCTTCCAAAGGCTCTACGTATCTGACAAAGCCCGTCAGAAGCAACTTGGACCTATCGCCCTCTATCTTGTTGTAACTTCTGAACTGACCTACTACGTGTACCTTCTCGCCTACCTTGACGTTGTACTGCTCAATCAGTCTTTCGGATATGGTAATGGGTATGATATCCGTCTGCTGAGACAGGCGCGGTACGGACAGCTTGGTCTCGTAGAAACCTTCGCCGAATACGTCATGAGAGAATACCGGCTCTTCTATTACCGTGCCGGTGAGCTCCAGTCTATTATTGTTCATCTGTTCGTAAATCATTATAACCTCCTAATTTACGTATATTATTAGCACCTTAAAGGCACTGTTACAGTATTTCTTTTTATATTATAACATACTTTACGCATTTTTGCGCTGAATTCCGTTATTATCTATGTAATAATTTTCCGACATTATCAGCTCGCTCAGTCCTACGGCGGTATAACCCTCGCTCTTCAGATAGGCAAGCACCAGCGGAAGAGCCTCCAGTATATTGTCGGAATTGTTGTGGAACAGTATTATGCTCCCGGGCTTCAATCCCTTTTTCACTCTCGACATTATCTCCTGCGCTCCGAGCCCTTTCCAATCCAGCGAGTCTATAGTCCACTGCACCGCCTGCATACCGCAATTCTCGGTTTCGCTTATAAGCGTAGAGTTATATTCTCCGAAGGGCGGTCTGAAATACTTAGGCTTACTGCCAGTAAGCTCTTCCACCTTGCCGCTGACGTAATCCAGCTCGGATACTATCTCTCCCTTGGACAGCTTAGACATATGCAAGTGATTTTTGCTATGATTGCCTATTTCGCAGCCGCTTTCGGCAATTTTTGTAACCATCTCGGGATACTCGTCTATCCAAAAGCCCACAAGAAAGAACGTGCCTTTCACTTCGTACTTTGCAAGCGCGTCTATAATGCCTTGCGTCTTATCCGCGCCCCAAGCCGCGTCGAAGGTCAGAGCCACCTTTTTCTCCTCGCAATCCACTCCGTATACGGGCAATTTGCGCGCGGACTGATTGAGATATACATCCGACACACTATTAAAACTCATGCCTATGCAGCACACAACCATCATCATGATTACTAACGCCGCGGCAATCAGACTCTTGCGCTTTACTGTCAGAAACATCCTTATTGCACCTCCACTATACCACTATAAACAACGCATAATATCGCATATTTGCAACAATTTCCGCGAATTTTGCCGTCGAAACAGGCGGATTGCGTCTTATTGATTTTATCCGCCCGCTAATATCTATGACGACGAATAGGCATTTATTACTTAATACAACAAGTTTAGACAATCCAAGCGTGTTGACATATATAAAGGCGATGTAGTATAATCTAATAGCTGTGCTAGATGGGGAGCTAGCGGTGCCCTGTTACCTGCAATCCGCTACAGCAGGATCGAATGCTATTTTAGGCTTTATCTATGGAAGGTCCGCCTTCGATAAGCGATGTTGATGTCAAGGTCTTGTGCAATTGCACGCTGTGAACCATGTCAGGGCTTGACCGCAGCAGCATTAAGCAGAATGTACAATGTGCCACGAGGTAGCTTTGAAGGAGTTGGCTGTCGTTGTACCGCTTCGGTAGATACTGTCGACAATAGATGCACAGCATTTTTTATTATCAAGACACTTGGAGAAATATATGAATCAAGACAAAAGGATCGCGCTTTTAATCGACGCGGAGAATATCACTCGCAATTACTGCGACATCATATTCAGCGAGCTTACCCGTTACGGCACGGTAACATACAGACGTATATACGGCGACTTTGTAAAAAATAACAATATCAATTGGCACGAAAAGGACTTTTCCAACTACTCTCTCACGCCCGTTCAGCAGTTCAGCTATACCAGCGGTAAGAACAGCTCCGACATCACGCTCGTAATAGACGCAATGGATATACTCTACTCGGGCAAGATAGATATGTTCTGTATCGTATCGTCCGACAGCGATTATACAAAGCTCGTAAGCAGACTGCGCGAGTCGGGACTGCCCGTGATAGGCATGGGAGAGGCAAAGACGCCTATATCCTTGCGCAACGCATGTGAAAAATTTGTTTTACTCGACAAGATATATAAAAGCAGCAGCAAGAGCGCGGACAAGCCTTCCGCCGATAAGAAGACCGTAAAGCAACCCAAACAAAAGCAGCTGTCCAAGGCAACCCCCAAGTCCGCAGCTATCGACGCCAATATCGAAAAAACCGCCGCGGATAAGAATATGGATGAGGAACATATATTGCCTATATCCAAAATCGTCAGCGCAATAGCCGACGAGATACTCCCCGACTTGGAGTCCGAAAACGGTTGGGCAAATCTTGCGGACGTGGGCAACAGACTGTCTAAGTTATATACCGACTTCGACGCAAGAAATTACGGATATCAGAAATTAAGTCAGCTTATCAAAGCGCAAAGCTGCTTCGAGATAGATACTCCCGCCAGCGAAAAGCACTCTACAACATCTTTTATACGAAAAAAGCAATAGATACTATCACGCCTTGGCAGTATAATAGCAAAATCCGTTGTAATTAAACAGTCCCATTATCGCATAATAGCGCAAGTCGCTGATTAGATTGGGCGAGTTTTGCCCCGTAGCAAGCGATATGAGCGCCTGCGCGTCTATTTGAATATCTGTTATCATCTTAGTTACAACAAGCGAGGTATCACCTATTACGCTTGAGATGAACCTGCTTGCGTATTCGCCGTACTGCTTGGCATACCCTGCAATATTTTCTCTAATCGAAAACTCGGATACATACGGCTGCTTAGTCTCGGACATTGCGTCGCCTATATAATCCAAAAATATCTGCGCATAATCGGAATACTGTTTGATTTGCTCTTGCACCGAACTATCGAAAGCGGAGAACTCGATATCGGAAAGCGCAACTTTATCTATATACACCTTTTTGCCCTCAACAGAGCTTATTATGTCGGACTTGCTCGTAGCGATATCGAGATATATCCTGTATACCCCCTCGCTGTATTGCGCAAAGCCGCCCAATCCCGAGCTCCTTAGCTCCTCGGCGTCCGACTTAACCGATTCGTAATCCGAGCCTGCAAGAAGATAAGATACGTAATATTGCGCCTTATTGTTGCTGCCGACTATAGCCGACTTAAACGCGCCTATCACCTGTCCCGACGTCATTATATCGGTGGCAAGAACCGTCGAAAGACATGATATAGTGATGCAAAGCAAAACTATTACGGCTATCCGTATCTTGCCCATAGGCTTTCTTTTGACTCTCGTCTTATCCGACTTGACGCGCTTTTTAGGTTGCGGCTCGGGATAATATTCGTAGTCTGCCTTTCTTATATCGTCCTTGACGTCCTCTTGCGCGCCGACGATAATGGGCTGAGAATAGATTATCTCGGGCGGATTGCCGCCGATATCTCTCTCCGTCCTATAATATTGATAATACGTATTATTATAATTAATATTGGACAAGCCTGTATCTTTGTTTTTATCATAGTTTTTAACATAAAAAGACGAGTAATCCATAGTATAAGTTATACTCTCGGGCATAAAAAAATTACTTCCGAGCTAATGCGAAAGCAATTTTTTATATTATTATTCATCCTATTAATTATAAATCGTTGAAATTGACTACCTCAACTCCCGCTTCGGCAAACAACTTAATACTGAACTCGTCGGGATAGCCGTGCTTATATACCACTCTACTTATCCCCGCATTGATAATCATCTTAGCACAGATAGTGCATGGCTGATGCGTGCAGTATAAGGTCGCGCCGTTGACCGATACGCCTATCTTCGCAGCTTGAATAATAGCGTTTTGCTCGGCGTGGACGGCATAACATATCTCATGACGAGTACCCGAGGGGATATTCATCTTGACGCGTATACATTCGCCCTTCTCCACACAGCTCATTACTCCGCTGCTCGCGCCGTTATACCCGGTAGTGAGTATGCGCTTATCCTTGGTAATCACCGCGCCTACGTGCCTATCTTCCTTATAGCAACTCGACCAATCGGCGACTTCTTCCGCCATACGCATAAATCTCTCATCCCATTTATCCATTACGACAGACTCCTTCTTATTGTATTGATAGATTAATTGTACCACATGCAGCCTATTAAATTCAAGCTATCTCTCCCATAAGCATCGCTTATCGGGCGCGCCGAGTAAGTAAAATATATTAAAACTTTACGCAATCTTGTTTACAAGCCATATCAGTAATGTTATAATAAATTAGCAGTCAACCATACAGACTGCTAATTTTTGAAAAATAATATTTGGAGGTCTTAGAAATGACTATTAAACCATTGTTTGACAAAATCGTTATAGAAGCGGTTGAGTCTTGCGAAAAGACCGCCGGCGGATTGTATCTGCCCGACTCGGCAAAAGAAAAGCCCCAGATGGCTAAAGTTATTGCAGTAGGTCCCGGCGGCATCGTCGACGGCAAAGAAATCGTTATGCAAATAAAGGTCGGCGATACTATCCTTTATAATAAATATGCCGGCAGCGAATTCAAATTAGACGGTAACGAAGTTACTATATTGCGCCAAAGCGACGTTTTGGCTATCGTGGAATAATTGGAGGATACATCATGGCTAAGAAATTCTTATATGGCGAGGAAGCTCGCAAGAGTCTTAAAGCAGGTGTCGACTGCGTAGCCGACGCCGTAAAAATCACACTCGGTCCCAAGGGACGCAATGTCGTACTTGATAAAAAGTACGGCACTCCCCTCATCACCAACGACGGCGTAACCATAGCTAAGGAAGTCGAGCCCGCCGATAACTTTGAGAATATGGGCGCTCAGCTTATCAAAGAAGTATCTATCAAGACCAACGACGTTGCAGGCGACGGAACGACTACCGCTTGCGTCTTGGCGCAGGCTATCATATCCGAAGGACTTAAGAACGTAGCTGCGGGCGCTAACCCCATGATACTCAAAAAAGGTATTGCTAAGGCGGCTGAGGTTGTTGTTGACGAGCTCAAGAGTATGTCTCAGCCCGTTGATTCCAAGACCGCTATCAGCCAGGTTGCGTCCATATCCGCAGGCGACGAGATGGTAGGTCAGCTCATATCCGAGGCAATGGAGAAAGTGGGCAAGGACGGCGTCATCACCGTAGACGAATCCAAGTCCATGAAGACGGAGCTCACTACTACCGAGGGTATGCAGTTCGACAGAGGCTACGTATCCGCATACATGGTTACCAATACCGATAAGATGGAAGCTGTATACGACGACGCATACGTCCTTATCACCGACAAGAAGATTTCTTCCGGTAAAGACATCATGCCTATACTCGAGATTGTCGTACAAAACGGTATGCGCCTGCTGATAATCGCAGAAGACATCGAGGGAGAAGCCCTTACCGCTATCGTACTCAATAAGCTCAAAGGCATCCTTAACTGCGTAGCCGTAAAGGCACCCGGATTCGGCGACCGCAGAAAGGCTATGCTCGAGGATATAGCTATATTGACAGGCGGCGAAGTAATATCAAGCGAGGTCGGTTACGAGCTTAAAGACGTAAGCGTAGCTCAGCTTGGTAAAGCTAAGCAGATTAAGGTAGATAAAGATAACACCACTATCGTAGGCGGCGCAGGCAGCAACGACAATATCCAGGCAAGAGTTGCCTCTATCAAGGCTCAGATTGCCGAGACCACGTCCGACTATGATAAAGAAAAGCTGCAAGAGCGTCTTGCTAAGCTCGCCGGCGGCGTAGCCGTTATTAACGTGGGCGCAGCCACCGAAGTGGAAATGAAGGAGAAGAAGCTGCGTATCGACGATGCTTTGGCAGCTACCCGCGCCGCAGTAGAAGAGGGCGTAATTCCCGGCGGCGGTGTTGCACTGCTCAATACCATTGCTAAGGTAAAGAAATTTACCAATACCCTCTCAGGCGACGAAAAGACAGGCGCAATCTGCGTACTGAACGCAATAGACGCTCCTATCAAGCAGATTGCCGCTAACGCAGGTCTTGACGGCGGCGTAATCGTCAATAAGATACTCTCTTCCAAGAAGGGCGTAACTTTCGGTTACAACGCGCTCACCAACGAGTATTGCGACATGATTAAATGCGGCATACTCGATCCTACTAAGGTCGCGCGCACCGCGCTCGAGAACGCAGCCAGCGTAGCCGCTACTCTGCTCACTACCGAGGTGCTCATCACCGATATCCCCGAGCCTCAGCCTCCTATGCCTGCGCAAGGCGGTATGGGCGGAGATATGTATTAATTATTATAAAAATAACCGCCAGACGCAACACTTGACTAACAAATATTGTTAATAACCCAAATTAAGAGTTCGTCAAGTGTTGGCGGTTACTCTAAAAGACAACCGCACATTATAAGTGCGGTTTTCTCTCTTTTATGCGCCTGTATCTATAATAAGCAGTAAATAAATCAAGGCGCATAAAATTCACGCTTTCCAATATAAAATACTTCGCTCGCACCGCTCGTATTTTTCAAGGATCAGCTTGCAAAAAGTGTGATTTTTACAAGCTGATCCTGCGGAGCATTAATATACCTGCCGAATGCGATTATCGGCAACGTGTGTAAACTAAAACACAAATATAAATCCTGCCTCTAATCGGCACGCGGATGGGAAACCGTCCATTATAAGGACAGTTTCCCCTCTTTTATGCGCACAGCTAACATATAAGCAAAATTAATTTTTGCGCATAATATTCACCCTTTCAGGTCGGTCGGCTCGTCCTGTTACTGCGCGAAGATATCTAAAGCGATATCTTCTAAAGGCAGCCTTACGAACGCCCTCCCTCCCCAAATACGACCAGTCGCGATACAAAAGCAACGATATGCTATCGTCTTACTTTCGTATCGGTCGTACTCTCATAGGTGTATTATTATAATTTTTTTCGCTCGCACCGCTCGTATTTTTCAAGGTGCAGCTTGCAAAAAGTGTGATTTTTGCAAGCTGGTCCTGCGGAGCATTATGAGTGATATAACGCTTAAGTATAACGCGGGGCACCACTTAAACGCAGACAAAAGCGCGGTTTTTGCGCGCTTGATTATTTCAATTATAAATATACAATATAGTTTTTTTAGTTTTCTAATAAATGCCACTATTTTTATTAATATGTATCCGCAACTCTGCGCCAGCGGAATATCATTTTATACTCCGTAGGATAGCGAACGAAAACCACGCTTTTCGTGAGCGATACCTTGAAAACGCGAAAGCGTTTGTGGAGGGGTGCTAACGAGGGGAAACGCGTAGCCAGTATGCGTAAGCATACGATTTGCGTTTAAGCGGTGCCCCTCGTTATACTTAGCAGAATATCACTTTTGCGACAGCAAAAATATCACGTTGCTTTAGCAACATATCACTCCGCGTTAGCGGAATATCACTTGCCTTTAGGCAAATATCACTATTTCACGCAGTGAAATCACGCTTGCCGCATAGCAAATATCACTGCTATATAAAGTGTTATATTTTCGCAAGCCTATCTCTTTCGCTGTTATACACCGACGATACTTCGCTTAAGAATGAACCTACGTTGAGGTCGCCGATTAAGCCGTCTCTTATCTCCTGCTCTGTCTTTTTGATAAAGTTATTGGTGGATATTACCATGTCCTTATCAACTCTGTTGGCTACGCTTTCGCAATATCTTATCCACTTATCGCTGAATAGCTTGAGCCTCTCCCCTTCCAAGGCGTAACGCACCTTTGAGGCGTATTCTATCTGCTTTGACTTCTCTACAGCCATAGTTATGGAGCGAGTTATACTGTCCTTCTTGTCATTGAACTCGCTTATCAACCTCTCTTTACTTGCAACTTCCGCCTTAAGATTTTCTATCCTTTCCTTTTGTGCGGCAAGCGACTTTTCGTAGCTTTTACATAAGTTGACGATATACTCGTCGACATCCGACTTGTCGTAGCCCTTGCGCGCAGTTCTGAATGTGTATTCCATACCGTTCTCCTATCTATTAATCGTATTAATTATACAATAGCGGAAAATGCGCCTGCTACATGTCGTCATGACGGAATATGAGCTAAAAGGACGACTTATCGGCAATCATGTCGATAAACGTCTTTATAATAAAATCAAGAATATAAATAAAGAAAAATTTCGATAATTTATCGATATCAGTCTGCTTTATCCTCTAATATATAGCAGCCGTCGGACACGTCGTAGTCGTCGGTCAAAGAAGGATTATCCCTCGTCTTCATCTTATCAAGGAACTTAAAGTTAATCTTTCCGCATAGATATAAGACGTTAATCAGCAATGTGATCGCGCTCATGCAATAGCATATCACCTGCACCGCGCCTATACCGCTATTGCCTATCGTAACGTGGTCTTCTTTAAGGAACTCGAGCGAACCCCTTACCACTCCGTACCAGAACAGATAAAATAGCGCTATAGAAAAAGGCTTTTTCTTATCAAGGCGGTTTCTGTACATGATAAGGCAGATGATAAAGCCTACCGCGTTGAGCAGCCCCTCGTAAAAGAATAACGCGTTGTGATATCCGCCGTGTCCGCACTCGCTGCAATAATCGATATATACCGCAAAAGGAAACCACTGCATAGACTCATCGGTAATAAGTCTGCCGTACAGCTCTTGATTGCAATAGTTGCCCCACCTGCCTATAATCTGCCCGAGTAACAGACCTATTACGACAAGGTCGCACGTCCTTGCGATGCTGTACTCCTTGTTGCGAAGACAACAGCACATGATGCCGAGGACGCCGCCGAATATGCCGCCTATTATGGTAAGTCCGCCGTTGCGCAGATTAAAGAAAGCATCCTTAAAGCCGTCCCAAGAATCTATATGATATACAGTACCTATACGCGGCACGACGTAAAATACGCGGCAGAACACGATAGCAAGCACAATCAGCCACAGGAATAATTCAAATATAAAGTCAAGCGTAACCTTACGCTTAGACGCAAGTATCGCCACCGTAACCAAGGCGGAAAGTATGCCCAAAGTAACGATGATGGCGTACCAATATATATCCAAATTGCCGATTGAGAAAGCTACTCTATCCGGCGCGCATAAAAGAGACATCAGATATTTACCTTACATGCTCCGTCGTTACGGATATTTACGGCAAAGACGTTCTGCTTGCCGAATATTACTCCCATTTCAGCGACATAATCGGCGGTATGCGCGCTGTCTACCAAGGCAAGAATAGTACCTGCAAAGCCGCCGCCGTGCACCCTCACAGCCTTTACGCCGAGGCACTTTTTGCTCAAGCATATACCCAAGGGGATACGCTGAGCCTTATCCTGTTCTGCATAGCAGTTCTGCAACATGGTATAAGAAGAAATTCCGCTGTCGCCTATAACTTGAGCGAATTTATCAAAGTCGACATCCTTTACAGCCTTAGCGCCTTCTACCACGCGCTTATTCTCGTCGAAGTAATGTACAGACCTAAGTATTGCGCGACCGCTCGCCTTCTCCTGCAACTGCGGCAACGCATCGTAAAATGCGCTCTCGTCTATATCTCTCAGCGTCTTGCCGCCGAGATATTCCGCCACCTGCTCCATCTCTTTTCTGATATCGGAATAGCAATGAGTGAGGTCGCAATGATCTCCGCCGGTATTGGTTATGACGATGTCCACGCCGCTAAACTTCCAATCGATGCTCTCGACTACGGGCTCGGTCGTAGACTTAAAATCTATGTAGCTCACGCCGCCCAGCGATATCGCGCTCTGATCGAGCAGACCGCTCGGCTTGCCGAAATACACATTCTCGGCATAATAAGACGCCTTAGACTTGGTCATCTTATCCAGCTTGCCGCCGTTAAACTCTACGTTGAGTATCTCGGCAACCAGCAACTCAAAACTTGCCGAAGAAGACACACCCGCGCCCTTAAATACGCCCGATACCGTACTTGCGGCAAATCCGCCTATAGCATATCCGTTATCTACGTAATACTTGCATACGCCCCTTACCAGCGCGGCGCTATCGCCCTCTTCCTCGGGCTTTTTATCAAGGTCGGAAATATTCACCTTGACGGCAGGATAACCTAAAGATTCGATAATTATATAGCCGTCGTCCCTCTTTGTAACGCAGGCAATAGTATCTACGTTGATTGCCGCGCACAGCACCTTACCGTTATTATGGTCGGTGTGATTTCCGCAAAGTTCAATCCTTCCCGGGGAAGAATAGAAGCAGCCCTCGCCGTATTTTTTCACGTGAATTTCCGCAATGGACGCATACTTAGACGCCGCAGCCGCAACATCCGCATCCTTGCCGTACAATGATGCCACCGCATCTGCAAACGCCTTACTGTTAATAAGATTATCGGCTATAGATATCGACATATTTACCCCTTTAATATAGGATTTCAGATACTATAAATTATATCATACTTGCACCCTAATGTAAATATAATTGCCTTAATACATATCAATAGCTTGCAATATTATATATGGGCGTATTATAATATACGTATTAAATGATATATGGCGGCATGCTTAAACCAAGCGCTTTCCGTCGCTAAAAGAGGTTGTATGTTATCCCAAGACGAACTGAGGGTTAAAATCAGCGAATTAGTAGCTTATGCTTGCGACAAAATCTCATTGAATGCAGCTAATAAAATTTATGTTACCAATCAATTACTCGACTTCTTTTCTCTTACCTATCCTGCCCCTATCCCCGATAAGTTCCAAGGCGACTTTCAACAAGACATTGTCGAGCCGCTCGTAAATTATGCGATAGAAAGCGGCATGACTACGGCGGAAGAAGCCCTGCTATTCGAGACTAAGCTGCTCGGCAAGGTTACTCCTACTCCGGCGGAGATAATAGAACAGTTCGATATTATCGCCAGTAATAAAGGTTGCGACCGCGCTACAGACTGGCTCTTCAACCTCAGCAAATCCAACAATTACATCCGTATGCCCGATATCAGCCGCAACATCAAGTGGGCTCATACAGGCAAGTTCGGCGGCATAGAGATAACAATAAATCTTTCTAAACCCGAAAAAGATCCCAAGCAAATTGCCGCGGCTAAGCTGCTGCCAAAGACAGGCTACCCTGCATGCTTGCTGTGTCCCGATAACGTGGGATTTGCGGGCAACCTCAATCATCCTGCCCGTCAGACGTTGCGTACTATACCGATAGAGCTTGACGGAGAAGCGTGGGAATTGCAGTACTCTCCCTATCAGTACTACACGGAGCACGTTATCGCGTTTTCTTGCGAGCATCGCCCCATGAAAGTGGACGAAAACGCCTTTAGGCGTCTTATGGATTTCGTAGAGATATTCCCTCACTATTTCATAGGTTCCAACGCTGCTCTTCCTATTGTCGGAGGCTCTATACTCACGCATGACCATTATCAAGGCGGCGCGAAAGTATTGCCCATGATGACTCGCGGAATACGCAAGTATTATAAATGCACTCAATACCCTAAGGTGAAAATCGGCATTGCGGATTGGTACAATTCCGTCGTGCATATCGAGGGCAAGCAGCGCGAAGACGTCTATAATATGGCATGCCGAGTGCTTGACACTTGGTCGAGATGGACCGACGAAAGAGTAGGCGTAATCTGCAAGACGGACGAACAGCATAATGCAATCACCCCCATATGCAGATACGACAACGGCAATTATATATTCGACTTGATACTTCGCAACAACCGTACGGACGATGCTCATCCCTTCGGAATTTTCCACCCCGACGTGAGTATGCACAACATTAAGAAAGAAGGCATCGGCATCATAGAGGTAATGGGACTGTTCATACTCCCCGGTCGTCTTAAGACGGAGCTTGAGGAGATAAAGAAGTACCTCACAGGCGAAAATATTCTTAATCTGCAAGCCATATACAACCCCGAGGACAGCATGTCGAAGCATGCCGATATAATAGTACAGCTTCTCAACGATTTCGGCAACACTAATTCTGCCGCTCAAGCCGACAAGATTGTTACCGATTACGTAAATGATACGTGCGAGAAAATATTGGAGTGCACTGCCGTATTCAAGAACGACGACAACGGCAATACAGCCTTCGACAGATTTATGACAGAAGGACTCAATCTTCTGTAATATTAATCTCGAATTCAATAGCATAGCCGTCCTATATAAAGGGCGGCTTTATTGTATATAGAATATAGATAACTTATATAATCTGCAAATATAATAACGTATACAATGAGCGTTATTCTACGGAAAGATGATGGTAGTTTAGACTTTTACCCCTGTTTTGGTTTGTTACCTATTACTCTATTGAGTCGCTTATATATTAACTTCTCTTTTAGCTCTTAATTGCACTTGACAGTATAATTCACCGCATATAAAAATCGCGGCTATAAGCAGCCGCGATTAGATTATTATTAAAGTCAGCTAACGTCAGATAGGCATTATTTTCTTGGAGACATCGCCTACCTCTGTATCTACGTGATACTTATTAGCCTGTCTGTACTTGAAATAATTGAGCGCGACCTGAGGGAACAGCGCATACGAAAGCACGTCCTCGTCCTGCTCTACATACTCGGCTACCTCTGCGCGGTATTTCTCGAGCTCCGCCTCGATAAGATCGGCAGGGCGGCAAGTAATCCTCTTGGTATCGCCCAATACCTTCTTGACAACGTCTGCGTTAGGCTCTGCAGGCAATCTGCCGTAGTTGCCCTGCAATACGCCCTTAGTCTCGGCAGATACCACCTTATAGCGCTCGCCGTAATATACGTTGAACACAGCCTGCGTGCCTACTATCTGAGACGTAGGAGTAACAAGCGGAGGATATCCGAGGTCTGCTCTCACTCTCGGCACTTCTGCAAGCACCTCGTCGTACTTATCCAGCGCGTTGAGCTGCTTGAGCTGATTGACAAGGTTGGAAAGCATGCCGCCGGGGACCTGATAGATAAGCGCATTGACGTCTGTCTGCAAAGACTTATCGGTAAGGAAACCGTCCGCCTTGAGCCTGTCTGCCACCTTCTTGAAGTGTCCTGTCAACTCGTTAAGTTTGACAATATCTATGCCCGTATCGTAAGGCGTGCCCTGAAGAGCTGCAACCATAGGCTCCGTAGCAGGTTGCGACGTGCCGTTGCCAAGAGGCGATAAGGCGCAATCGATAATATCGACGCCTGCCTCGACTGCCTTCATATAGGTAAGATTACCTACGCCCGAAGTCTGGTGGGTATGCAAGTGAACGGGAATTTTTACAGTAGACTTTATCGCTTTAACAAGCTCGTAAGCGTTGTAAGGCAGCAGTATGCCAGCCATGTCCTTAATACAGATAATGTCCGCGCCCATATCCTCAAGCTCTTTGGACAGCTTGACGAAATACTCGTTGGTATGCACGGGAGAGGTCGTATAGCTGAACGCCGCCTCGCATATACCCTTATATTTCTTGCACGCATCCATTGCCCTCTTCATGTTGCGGGTATCGTTGAGCGCGTCGAATATTCTTATAATATCTATACCGTTTTGGATAGATTTCTTTACGAACTCGTCGACAACGTCGTCGGCGTAGTGCTTATAGCCCAGTATATTCTGACCTCTAAGCAACATCTGCAACTTGGTGTTGGGCATAGTCTTCTTCAAAGCTCTGAGTCTTTCCCAAGGATCTTCGTTCAAAAATCTCAAGCAAGAGTCGAACGTTGCTCCGCCCCAGCACTCTATAGAATAATATCCTATCTTGTCGAGCTTCTCCGCAACGGGGAGCATCTCGTCAAGGCGCATACGAGTAGCAGCCTGAGACTGATGCGCATCTCTCAATATTGTTTCCGTAATTTTAACCATATATTACCTCTTATTTCAGTTAGCAATTAGAATACGCCGAAGCATGACAGCAATACGCCCGCCGCGACAGCCGAGCCGATAACGCCCGACACGTTAGGTCCCATAGCGTGCATCAACAGGTAGTTATTGGGGTTCTCTTCCTGTCCCACGTTATGAGCTATACGCGCCGCCATAGGCACGGCTGATACGCCTGCCGCACCGATAAGCGGATTGATTTTTCCCTTCGTGAGGAAGCTCATCAACTTTCCTATAAGCACGCCGCAGCCTGTACCTACTCCGAACGCGAACACGCCTATGCACATAATGAGCAATGTCTGTACGGTAAGGAAGGTAGACGCAGTAGCTTTAGAGCCTACAAGCACGCCAAGCAATATAGTAATTATATTGATAAGCTCGTTGCTTGCCGTCTTGGTAAGTCTGGGCACAACGCCCGACTCGCGGAAGAGGTTGCCCAGCATCAGCATGCCCAAGAGCGGCAACGCAGAAGGCAACAGCACGCCGACTATACCCGTAACGACCAAGGGGAAGATGACCTTCTCCGTTTTGGATACGGGACGGAGCTGCTCCATGACAATGCCCCTCTCCTTCTTGGTGGTAAGCAGCTTCATGATAGGCGGCTGAATGACTTTAATAAGAGCCATGTACGAGTACGCCGCAACCGCTATGGAAGCGAGCAACTCGGGCGCGAGCTTGGTCGTAACGTAAATAGCCGTAGGACCGTCCGCGCCGCCTATGATACCGATAGCGGCAGCCTGCTCTCCCGTAAAGCCTATCTCTATTGCGATAATAAAGGTTACGAATATTCCTACCTGAGCCGCAGCTCCCATAATCATACTCTTGGGGTTGGCTATCAACGGACCGAAGTCTGTCATTGCGCCTATACCTAAGAATATCAACGGAGGATAAATAACCCACTCTACGCCCTTGTAGAGATAGAAGAACAATCCGAAATTATCAACAACCTGATGACTTACAGCTACGTTGCTTACGCTGCCGAGCAAGTCGGGATTGGCGCCTACGAGATAATCGCTTATCCTCTCGACGAGATTTGCCTCGCTGATGGCGCTCCAATCTACCCCGGGCATCTCGCCGATGAGACTTGCAGCCATCTCCCTAAGCTGATCTACCGTACCGCTTGCAAGCGTGGCGTTGGTCAGCTCGTTAGTAAAGACGTAACCGTATGTACCGTACAAGATATTGTACGATCCGGGGATGTTGATTATAAACATTCCGAAACCTATGGCGAGCAATAAGTTGGGTTCAAACTCCTTATATACCGCCAGATATATCAGAACGCATGCTATAACCAGCATTATTAAATTCTGCCATAATGCGCCGCTCTCCGTCATAAAGCCTGTGCTGTGCCACAGCGTCTCCATGGCTTTTACGAAGTCGAACGACGATAATGACGTAAAAATATCTACCATTATGCGACCTCCAAGCTACTTATGCTATTGTGCACAGTACAGCTCCGGTATCTACGTTATTACCCTCGCTTGCGGAGTAATTGACTACTCCGTCGCAAGGAGCTACGACGGGTGTATCCATCTTCATAGCTTCGAGTATTACTACGGTATCTCCGTTCTTAACGGTTGCGCCGTTGGCAAAGCAAAGTTTCTTAACAAGTCCGGGCATAGGGGACTTAACGGGCTTACCTGCTCCGACATTAGCCGCGGGAGCGGGAGCTGCCGCCGCAGGAGCGGGTGCAACCGCCTGCGCCACGGGCGCGACGCTGACAGATCCGCCTACTTCCTCTACCTCTACGGCATAAGACTTGCCGTTAACATTAACATTGAACTTACGCATAATATTTCTCCTTGATGATAATTTCCTTAATTTATATTGATTTTACTCTTTTTACCGATTTTACCTTAAACTTAAGATCGGAAAGCTCCACCGTCTCGCTCTGCGTACTCATCACAGCGTATACCGCCGCAATGACCGCTGCAATCTCATCGTCGTCGCAATCCGAAGTTATAGGTTGAATAGCGGCGGCTTGACTGCCCGTCTCGACTGCATTGCTCTGCGCCTTGGCTGCCTTGCGGCTTGCTTTGACTTGAGATATCTTATCCGATAGCTTAGCCGATAATTTAGAAGATACTTCCATTATCTTTCTTACCAGCACGACAAGCGTAATAAGTATAATCAGCAGTACGAAAACCACCAATATACCCAAAGCAGCGACCAGTATACCCGTTACGAAACGCTGTCCGCCCGACTGCGAGCCTATCTCCAGCGAATCGCCGTTGCTTGCGTCCCTGATAGCGCAACCTGATAATGCTACTACGGACAGAGCTATTATCAAGGCAAGCGCTACAGCGAGTATGATAAATTTCTTTTTATTATTCATACATCACCTACCGATTAAATGCCGAGCAACATCATGAGAGCGGAGCTCAGATAAGGTCTGAGATTCTTTGCATCGATTACGTTATCGAGATAGCCGTCCTTAGCGGCGGTCAAAGGCGACGCGTGATCGGTAGCGAACAGCTTCTCGAGCTTTTCTCTCTGAGAATTGCCCTTCTTGAGCTCTTCGGTGTAGAAGACGTTAACGCCCGTCTCGCTCGTTACGGGAGCAATCTGAGCTGCAGCAGTAGCTACGGTATAGTCAAATCCTACCGCCTTGCTCATGAGCGCGCTGTAAGCAACGCCTATCGCATTGCCGCATGCAACGCCTATCATAGGATGCGAGTAGGTTGCCATTGACTTGAATACGCCAGCAAGTTTAATCGAAAAGCCCTTGACTTCTTCCTCAAGCGAAGGATTGACACCCTTGCTGTCGACAAGTGTAACTAAAGGCAATCCAAAAGCGTCGGCCTTAGCGATAAAAGACGTTATCTTTTCCAATCCCTGCTCGCTTACGTATCCGTCGTTGACGTTACTATCTGTAGCGATAACGGCTGTAGAGATACCGTTCACCTTAGTAAAGGCGCATCTCACGTCGTCAGCCCATCCGTCGCAATAAGCAAGGTACTTGCCGTCGTCGCAAATAGCCTTAAGAGCGGCGTCTACGCCGTACGCCTTGGACAGAGCGGGAGCAATCCTGTTGGGATCGTCGTCCGACTCATCTTCTTCGCTGTCGGAAATGTTCAATACGTTGAATAAAGCGGCAATCTTACCTTTGAGCTCGGCATTGGTCGAATACACGTCTTGAGCCACGTTGCCGCAAGACTTATAAGCCTCATAGCCTGCAATCTTATTGAGTTTGGGCACGCTTGAAAACTTGGAGGCGTGATACATGGGAGAATTGACCGACATGACGGCATTCTTGCTCATCAGCACGTAGTCTGCCATAGACGCATAAGCCGCGCTCATACCTACAGCCACTCCGTTGATAACGCATATGTGAGGTATGCTGTCGGACGCGTCCGCCGCCGCGGCTATGATATCGGCATAAGCCTCCATAACGCTGACGCCCTCGTCCACTCTTGCTCCCGAACAGTCAAGCACGGATATAAGAGGCGTGCCACTCTTGCACGCTCTTTCGATACATTTTCTGATCTTTTTAGCGGATGCCGCTCCGATGCTGCCCTTCATCACGTCGGCATTCTGCGCGAAAATATGTACGGGAGTACCCTCGATAGAAGCATAACCCGTTACGACACCCTCGCCAAGCGCTGTTTCCGCGCTATCGAAAGCCGCGCCTACTACAAAAGCGTCGGTCTCGACGAAAGAACCCGCGTCAACTATACCGTCGATAAGGCCTTGTGCCTTTGCACTTGCCTTCTCTACCGCAGTCTGAGCCGACAAAAGTTCCTTACTGTTCATATCGTTAACCTCCAATAATCGGTTTATAATCTTATTGCAATGCCGCATTGCCGATATATCAGCCATAATACGCATTGTACTAATTATATTAGTTTGTTAAATTTTTTTCAAGCAAATTAGAGGCGTTTAAGCCTAAAATTATTAATTGTTTCGATTGATGTTTGTATGTGAAAATTTTTGGGCAATTCAGAGCGAGCCGCGCCGCGCTCGCGCGATTAAATATTGATATTTTATAACTGAAATTTATAGCAAATCAAAAGCGCAATAATATCACAGTTTTTTGAGATAATCTATCTCGTCGTCGTGCAGATAGCGCCACGCGCCCCTTGCAAGACCGCCGAGCTTAAGCTGTCCGATCGCCACCCTCTTGAGAAATACGACGTTGCGCTCTACCGCCTCTATCATCTTTCTTATCTGTCTGTTCCTGCCCTCGGTGATGGTTATCTCCAATCTTGCGTCCTTTTCCGACTGCTCTTTTAGCTTAACGCGGCATCTTTTGGTCATTTTGCCGTCAATCATCACGCCTTTTCTCAGCTTGGCAAGGATATGCTCGGGGAATTCGCCCTCTGCCTTTACTATGTAAGTCTTGGGGATTTCCGACGAGGGATGAGTCAGCTTGTACGCCAAATCTCCGTCGTTGGTCAAAAGCAACAGCCCTTCGGAGTCGTAGTCGAGCCTGCCTACGGGGACTAAAGCGGGTATATCCTTATCTATATAGTCGAATACCGTCTTGCGTCCCTTATCGTCTTTTACCGAAGTTATGCAGCCCTTGGGCTTATACATCATTATATAGGTGAATCTGCTGACGGGAACTACCTTGATATCGTCGACTGTAACGGTATCGTTGTCCGTATTGACGGTAAAACCCAAGGTATCGACCACCTTGCCGTTGACCTTAACCCTGCCCTGCGCTATATATTCGTCGGCTTTACGACGGGACGCCGTCCCGCACGATGCCAAATATTTGTTTAGTCTTTCCGTCATACTCTACCTGCCAATCTCCGACGTAATGCCTTAGATAATCTAATTGCTCATCGGATGAGATATTATCCATAGTATACAAATCCGTCGAGAAAATCAACTGATTATCGCCGTACACATTCATAACTCCCGCTTTACTACCTGCCGACAAAGGCAATTGTATATTCTCCTCGCAGATAAATTCATAGCTCAACGAGATATCTGCACTCTTATATATAGGATACGATACGTCTGTGTCTGCCGCAATCCTAATGCCCGAAGGCAAGGTAAATATCGGCTTGCCGCTCTCGGCAAATTTTATTGTAGTATACTTTGCAAAGACGTTATCCATCAACGACATGCTCTCGCCCCACATATCGGCTCTGTTGAGCACCACGCAAATAAGCTGCATACCGTCTCTTTCTGCCGCGCTGACAAGGCATCTGCCCGCGCGCTTGGTAAATCCGGTCTTTACGCCGTTGCCGCCCTCGTATATTGATAACATCTTATTTTTATTATAGAATATCCTCTGCTCCGTCTCCTCTATAGCCTGCGTATCATGACGCTTACAAGATACTATCTGCTTGAAGCATTCGTTCTCGTAGGCGCGCGCGGTCATTATCGCCAAGTCGTACGCCGAAGTATAATGGTCATCGTCGTGCAGTCCGTGCGGATTGGTAAAGTGAGTATCGTTAAGTCCCAATCCCGCAGCATAGTCATTCATCATCTGTACGAAATTATCCATACTTTTACCGACGTGCAACGCTATTGCAACCGCACTGTCGTTGCCCGATCTGAGCATCAGTCCGTATAACAAATCTATAAGTTTCAGCTTCTCTCCCGCCTTGAGATATATGCTCGAGCCCTCGACGCCCTCGGCTTCCTTAGGTATAGTTACGACTTGCTCTATGTCGCAATGCTCTATAGCTACTATTGCAGTAACAATCTTAGTCGTACTTGCCATAGGCAGCCTTTCGTGTATATTATCTCCGCTGAGCACTACCTTAGAGCTTGCTTCTATCACTATGCGAGACGAGCCTGTCTGCGCCGTAGCTATTTTACACCCTATGGTTATATTTGTAGAAATTATTATGAAAATCGAAATAATTAAGAATAGTTTCAGAAATATTTTTACTTTTTCATGGCTTTGATAGCAGCCTTTGCCAACTCTATCCATTTATTACCTTCCTCATCTTTATCGGCGGATGCGACGCTGTACTCGCCTCCTCTGCATATTAGGAAGCCGCATGGCGTTATCGTTACGCCGCCGCCGCTAACCGTTGCAAAGGGGAACCTACCCGCCTCTTTGGGCTGAGTCTCGCTGTACTCGCCCCCTCCGCATACATAGCCCAAAGATATTTTACTATACGGCACGACGATAGTCTTATCGTCTACTACAACGGGTGAAGATATTATTCTCTCTCCGCTTGCTATAGTCTTGAGCTTTTCCAGCGTAATCCCCATTAAGTCCATAATATTATTTTCCATAGCTCAACCTCTTATCCCAATTTATAATGCGCAATAATCTCGCAATTATTTGCAACATGCCCCACCCTATCGCAATATCGGCTTTGACCTTCATTACGCTTTTATCAAAGTCCGGCACGCATACTACCTCTGCCTTATCGTCTCTTACTATCGGCGCCATTATGTTGAGCGCATTGACTATCACGGCATTGATGCCGCAATACAGCATGGCTGTATCTGCGCCCTCTCCCGCGCCTACGTAACATGCTATATTCATTGATTTAAGCCTTATACCCTTTATACTGTTCATTGCGTCCGATAAGCTAAAGGGACGCTTTTTGATAGCGTCATTTGCTCTCGAGCTTGCCCTCAGCTTCCTGATGTCTCTGTTGCCCACCTGGCAGTACAGTACATCGTTCACCTTAAACAGTTTCACTTTTATTGCATGTATACGCGAAAATACGAATATATCGGCAGTTATATTGTCAAACTCGGAGTTATAATATATCTGCACTCTCACCCCGAGAGAGAAAAACAGTATAATAACCGTCAATATGACTGCCGCAATAAGCGACGTTGCGATAATAAGCGACATACTATATTAATTAGCCAATATCGCGCAATTATTTATAATGTATGTTAATAAATGCAAAATTTTAATTAATCGATTTAATATTAAATCTTTTGCTTAATTTTATAAGCTAATAACTTATTATTATATATATAAAATGCTCACAGTTATTAACAGTCTATTTATGCATCGAAATATGAAAGTTGGTTTCGCCGCCTATTACTTATGATCAACAGAAACGTTTGGGGCAAATCCAACAAATGCTTATTATTGGGAAAATATCTCTCTTTACCACTCAAATGAAAAACTTAATCGAAACATCAAGCTAATATCGAATTTATCGTTTCAGATGCTTTACTTTAATGCTCTTACAATATCAATTCAAGGTCTTAATCGGCAAAAAGTAATCCAAGCCCTCATATACGTTCAATCGTCTGCACTCAACGCCGTATACGTCCGCAATTAATTTTTCGTTGACAATATCATTTGCCGCTCCGCTTGTTACAATAGCTCCATCCTTCATAACTATTATGTCATCGCTGTAACTTAGCGCTTGATTGACATCGTGCAGCACCATAATAACAGTAATGCCCTTATCTCGGTTGATTTTCTTGACAATTTCCAACACTTCTAACTGATAGTACATATCAAGATAACTTGTCGGCTCGTCAAGAAAGAGAATTTCCGGTTGTTGACACAGCGCCATTGCTATATACACTCGCTGCCGCTCGCCGCCGGACATGTTGCACAGCCTCTTGTCTTTCATATTCGCCAGTCCCGTATCTTCCAGCGACTGAGCTATGATTGCGTCATCATCGCTGCTGAGACTTCCAAAGCCGCTTTTATGCGGAACTCTGCCGTAAGATACAAATTCTTCAACACTCAAATCCCTGTTTCCGTCGTTTATCTGAAATACCGATGCAACTTTTTTTGCAAAAGCCTTGCCTTTGAGCAATCCTATCTCCTGTCCGTCAATCAAAATGTTGCCGCATTGCGGCTTATTAAGTTTAGTTAAAAGGCTGAGCAACGTGCTTTTTCCGCAACCGTTGGGACCGATTATCGACGTAATCTTCCCTTTGCCGATATTCGCTGACAAATCGGTTATCAATATATTTTTTTTATCATACCCGAATTTAACGTGATTGATGTCCATTTGAAAAACTCCTCTTCAACATTATCAAGAACACTACGCCGCCTATAATTGTCGTAATGATTCCCACCGGCATAGAAAACGGCTGATTGATAACGCATCTTCCTAAAAAGTCTGCCGTAAGCACAATAAGCGCGCCTGCAATAGCCGATAGCGGAATAAGATGCTTGTGATTGCTTCCGAGTAACTTCCTCGCTATTAGCGGCGCAAGCAATCCCACAAAAGCCGTAATCCCGAGATATTTAGTTGCAACCGAACACAATAGCACAGCTATCGCTATCAATGTGAACTTCATCCTCGTAACATTCATGCCCAGTCCGCTTGCAATCTTGTCTCCGAGCGCGAGCACATTGCACTTGGGTATCAAAATTATTGAGCACAACAATCCCACTCCCGTAAAAATCGCCGTTGCGATAATCTCTTGTCCTGTCGGAATACCCAAGCTGCCCGTAAGAGCCATTAGCTTAGCCGAAGCATTAATACCGCTCATTAGACACAGCGTAAGGATTACTATCATTAAAAGCGCATTGACGGCTGCGCCTACTAAAATAATTCTGTTAGATTTAAGCCCGTGATTCCAAGCAATAAACATAATTCCGCAAAACACTATCAATCCAAAAGCAGCGGCAATGAGCGGCGAAAAAAGCAATCCTATGCCACTCATAAACATACCGCATATCAAATGCGCAAGATAAGTTGCAGATGATACGCCTACAATACTCGCATCGGCAAGCTCATTCCTCGTAGCAGACTGCAACAGCACGCCCGCTACGGCAAGACAAGCCCCCGTAAGCATTGCTATTACAGTCCTTGGCGCGCGTACGTCAAGCAACCTGTTTACCACAATATTGCGTCCGTCGAATATGCCGACAAACATTTGATTAAAATTCACCTTTGCAGACGAGTTGCCTATCCATACCGATAAAAAAGCAATAATCAACGTCGCCAAAATAAAAGCGGAATACACTGCTACCGCTTTTATTATTTTCGCCTTGCGCTTGCTCATATGCTTGCCTCTATATTACCTTCGAAAATATCGAGAATATATTGCATGGAGTCTACATAATCAAAGCTGCATATCACGTTGACAACATCGCTTGGCAGATAATAGACATTTCCGTTGATTACCGCGTCCATAAAGCTGTATGGCGCGGTATCCCATATGCCGTCATACATATTCCACATCTTTTCGGGAGAGCCATGAGCGATGCAAAAGATATAATCGGGATTGGCGTCTATCATCGGATCCCAATCGTTGGGCTTGAACATTCCGCGTTTTTCACTCTCATATGCCTCTACAGCTACATTTGTGGCGCCCATGTATGTAATAAGGCTACCGCCGAACATTCTGTTGGTCTCGACGGATATGCTGTCCGAGGCAGTCCCGAGCGGCGCGCCGAATAATATCATTACGCGAGGCTTGTTTTCCATAGCGTCGATTTTATCCTTAATGCTTCTCTCCTTTGCTTCAAGCTCGACTAAGATGTTCTGTGCCTTATCTTGTTTGTCAAAGTAATCTCCCAGCCTTACTATACTCGCCTTCAAGCCTTCGATGCTATTGTAATCCAGCAGCATGGGCTCTACTCCCACGCCCTGCAAACTTGCTTTAATATTCCCAAACGCCTCTTCTGTCGCATCCGACATGATAAATTCACTGGGATTCAACAGACTGATATCTTCGTATTTAGGAGACATTGCAATGCCGATTTTAGGATACTTAACGTCATCTGCATACTTTTCGTCCACGCTTGCTCCGTCATTAGAAACAGCAATTACATCTACACCCAGCCTATCGAGTATCTCAAGCGTTACCGCGTCTCCCGCTATAACTCTCGTCCCCTTGTTCGGCTTATCCATACCCGCCCTGTCGCAACCGCAAACTGCCACTGCAACCAACAATATACTCAACAAAATAACTAATGCTTTTTTCATGTCCTTGACCTCACAACCAACAATGCGACAACAACTCCCGCCGCCATCAATACAGTCGCGCCCGAAACGCAAACTGCAATTATCCACTTTTTAGAGCTGTTGTCATTATTCTTATCGTCTACAATCTGCTCGTCATCCCCATCGCCCACACTCGTGTTCACATCAGGCTGAGTCGGCACAACTTCTCAGATCCTGCCGATAGTAACCTGTCTTTCAAATACTGTCTTAGAGGGATTACCCGCGCTGGTCGTATAGCTGTCGCTTGTGGCGATATATACGATATAATAAGTTCCTGTCTTATCAGGCGTAAAGGAGTTGTTTACTACTTCCACCGACTCTCTCTCATCACCGCTGTAGTATACGCTTATCTCGACAGAGCACTCCTCCTCGCCAAGACGAGCTACTACAGATGGTATCTCTACTGCAGTGCCCAATATCCTGATAATAACCGAGCTGTCCGCATCGATCACCGGAACATACAGTGCGGGACGCTCCCCTTCATTCGACACTTCGCTTGATACGCAATAAGCATTGTCAATATCTGCCTTTATCGTAAAATCAACGTCTCTCGACATCGGTCCGATATACATCGATACGGCGATTTCGCTTTTTAATGTCGCCTCATCCATAGTTACCACATATTCGCGAATATTCTGTGCTCCTACAGCCTCTTCCCTGACTATGAGATTACCCAGCGCCTTACCGCCCGCAGTCATCTTAAGGTTAAACATATAATTTGCCGCCGTCTGAGTAAAGTGCATATAGTACAGATTGCTGATTTTTTCTATCTGTATGCGACTGCTGCATGAAGATGCTATCATGCCTTTACCGGTATCCGATGTGCCGCCTACGATAAAATTGCATTCATATATCCCGTCGGCATTCTCCGTAGGATTGCTGCGTTCGCTATAGACGTTGATTACTCTCACCAGACTCTGACTACCGCGAATAAATACTACGCCGTCAGCTTGGACTGTCTCGGGCGTAGCATATTTAGCCTCGTACCTTCCTGCTCGTTCGGGCGTAAATGCAAGCGCGCCGTCCAACTCGATAATCTCCCCCTCATCATCTCCATCTGCAAAATAAGTGAGTGTGAATATAGGCTCAATGGCAATTATGACGTTTTTACTTGCGTCGTTTTTATACTTATACTGAATTTTAGTTGTAGGGACTGTTAATTGTTCGCCCACAAAGCCTACAGCGTCCGAGCTTGCCCACGCCGTGCGGTTGGAAAACTGAAGCCCTGCATAAATCGTGTAGACAAGCTCTGTCGTCTTATCTCCCGACTGAGCGGAAAAAGTAACGACGTACATGGCGACCTTATTTTCATCGCCGCTGTTGGCGTCCCCGACGACAAGCACTCTATCCTGAGGCAATTCATATATCTCCCAGCCGTCTGCGTCAAGATACTTTACAGTCGTAACAGCTTCCACTCTGCGACCGTTGACAATAGCAATCGGATTGGGGATAGTCAGTCTCGTACCGTATGCGCAATCTATCTCCGTGGCCATGCCTTCATCGGAAAATGCCGCGTCAAGACTGATTATCGGCGCGATATCTTCTTGTGCGTATGCTTTAGAAACACCTGCAAAGGGAATCAATAAAAAACATAAAACCACCGCCACGATAGCGACAGCAATTTTTTTGACAGTAGATAAAATAGCTTTTGACTTCATTATTCACTCCGATTAACGCAACATAGACTGTCCCAAACATAAGGGACAGTCCATGCAGATTTCAATTAAAATCAATACTTTCACTCTGCCGCAGGTTGATTGACAATGATTTTTGATATAGCATTGAGTGTAACGCTCCAGCTATAGCCAAATGCACTGCCGTCGCCCGCGACCTTACCGCAAGTGATATTCAAGCACAGGTACAGAGTCTCATCACCTGCCACCGCGTAGGTATGACCGCTTCTATCCGTTTGCGTAGCAACGTCCCACATGGTATAGCTTGTATTAAGTCCATTACGGCCGAAAGACTTGCACACCATATTAGCTGCCACTTGCTTTCCGTCGATTTTCACGGTCGGCGCAATAAAGTAAGCATTCTCGCCCTTCTCAACAGACTGCGCTGCAGTTATATCGCCTATATCCAATTTACCGTTGACGGCAATATAGACATATCTGCATTGGTCAGCCGTAGTATTGAGATATCTTCCCGTATATGTAATGACTATAAGATAAGCGTCGTTGTCTACGGTAATGCTTGCTCCGTTCTGATATCCGCTGATTAAGCTGCGGGTTGTAGCCGTATACACATAGGCGGTAACCGCAACTGTTTTTTCTTCTCCGCCGACCTTGTAGGTATACTCGGGAACATTGATTGTATCGCCGGCATTAGCTCTAATCAACACGCCGTTATCCTCTACGTCTACGCCGCTATTATCTCCTTGAGCAAGTCCCCATTCTATCTCCAGTTCTTGTACGGTGATGTTTATAATATAGCGCACATCCTCGCCGTATTGGTCCTTAACGCTCATTTCAACGCGGTAATACTTGTATGCAGAAGATCCGGTCAGCGACTTAACTTTGCCGCTTAAAAATCCGCTCAGATCAGACGCGTCTATCCACTCGACTTTATCTGCCGAAGCATACAGTCTATATCCTGCACCGGGGGCAAGAGTGCCGTCTCCGCTGCTGTCCTCTTTCATCAAGCTGAACTCGAATCCGTCAACTGTTATCGATGCTTCAGGGACATCGTAAGATTCGCCTACCCTCCACATAATATACATTTCGTTGTCTTGATTGAATGACTTTCCAATCAACCAATCCACATTGGTAAGTTGCAATGAAATATCTTTATTATCAGACTCAGCGTTGGTAATCAACACGTTTTGCCTGCTGCCTGTGTTGTAGCTATTGCCCTGTCCGAGCTTGTATGTTACGCGTACGGCATCGCTGAGAATATCCTGCGATAAATCAGCGTTATAGATTACGTACTCTACATCGGCATATACTTCTCCGCTGACTTCATCGATATAAGGAACAGCTCTGCTCGTAAACGAAAGTATCTGTCTATCTGCGATATCGCTATCGAGTCCGCCCTGCCATACAAAGTTCAATTGCCAAGTTTCTTCAAGCGCATCGGCTGTCGATACAACATTGCCGATTGCTTTCGTTGTCCACTTGAGTTCACTTCCCGAGGGCTTAGCAGGAAGAGAGACATCATCCGTTTTAATAAGCGTAGCGGTATCAACGTATAATAGAGTTTCGCTCGACGCCATTGCCATAGCTTCAAGCATAAATCCCGTAACCGTACCCGTTACGACATAACTGTCTCTCCAATCGGTTACATCCCATGAATAGGTATACGTACCGCTCTGCGCGTCAAACCAAGTATCTACTGCAACGAGATCTTTTTTCGTAAATTCGCTATTAAACTTACCGTCGTCATTCCAAACATCGGACACCGGAGTAATAAACTCATATGCGGTATACGTTGCCATCATATTAAAGTAAGCCTCTTTACCATAAGGCAGTCCTGTCATCCCCATATATGCTTGGAACGTCTTGTACATTTTCATCTTGCCGTTGCTTACGACAATATAAGCGCGTACGTCGTTGAAGTTTTCGTTCATGCTCACTACGCCGTTGCCGACGCCGAGAGCGTGGGTATCTACGGTATAAATTCCGTCTTCGAGCTTATCGTTCTGCACAGCGTAAGCCTTATAAGTTATATCGGAAAAGTTTATTGTAACGTTATACGTTGCACAATCGACTACCATATACATGTTACCGCCTGACTCAACTTCTTTTACCGAAATAGTCGCGCTGCTACTGTCATCGTCAAGCGGCAGGCGCAACTGCCTGCGTCCTTCGGCATTTGCCATATCCATAGAATTGATACGCGCATCGCCCGTATAGACGGAGAGCGGCATACCCTTGTAAGTAACCTTATATCTCATACCCTCTTGGAAAAAGCCGAAGTCCTCGCTACCGTATACCACCAGGTCAAGATACCTCTTACCGTTGATTATTGATATGACCGACTCTTCTTTAGAAAGATTGGTCTCAAACGTAGGCGCAAATCCGTCGGGTGCGCTGTCAAGAATAATAGAGTCTGTAACCTTGACGTCAAAGTTTGCGCCATAGACGCCGTCCCTAGTCAAATCAAGCGCTTCCCACTTAGCGTAAACAGTCAAATCGCTCTTAACCGACAGGTATTTGAGCGTCGTACCGTTTGCAACATCGTTGAATGTATTGTTGTCAAAATACCAGCCGCAGAATGCGTAATTAGTCTTAGTAGAAGCAGGAAGCGTAACAGCCTTGCCCTCTTCCAAAGTAATAGAATCCACACTGCTGCCGCCGTTGGAATTGAACGACAACGTATAAGTAGTAGGCGTATCGTCGCCCTTTTTGCAGGCGGCGAGACCTAACGACGCTGCCGATACAATCAAACAGATAAGCGCTATCAAGAGTGTCTTCTTGAATCCTTTTGCCATAATATATCTCCTATAATAAATTTTATTTACTCAGTTTAAGCCGACCTCAAAAGATACAGCGGACTTGTATTGCTTATTCGGCTTTTTGCCATATTTGGTTAGCCTATGCTAACTACGACTTATTATTTAATCGGTCATTTGACCGATTACTTGGTTAGCCTATGCTAACTACTTCATATTTTTTTGTCGGCCGATTCGCCGACATGCGGTTAGCACATGCTAACCGCATATAATTATTGCAAATTTATTCCACGGCGTCAAGCATTAGATGCGTTAAAATCAGAATTTTTTAAGATTTTTTCAAAGAAGTATCTATGCGCTAATTCCTTACCGCCCTGCTCTTTTATTACGCCGTCCTCTATTACCGCCGCTCTGTCGCACAATGCTTCAGCGCAGCGCATATCGTGAGTAATGGTAATCATTGTGTTTCCGCTTCTGTCATGCAACTTATCAAGTATCTTAACAAGCTCGCACAAGCCTTTATAGTCCTGCCCTACGGTGGGCTCGTCCAACAATAATACTTTTGGATTGCCTGCGGCAACGGCAGCTATTGAAACTCTGCGCTTTTGCCCTTCGGAGAGCGACTGGGGATGACGCTTTATCAAGTGCTCTAAGCCGAAAAGTTTTATCATTTCTTGCGCGTACTCTTTGCTCACAGCGTTAAAAGCAATTTCCTCCTCAACTGTAGGCATAAATAATTGATAGTTAGGATTTTGGTATACCACGCCTACACTCTTAAACCACCTCTTACCTCTTTTACGCTTACCCAGCTTTGGATTGAGCGTCTGCTCGATAGCGCCGCGCGACGGCTTATACAGTCCGGCTATCAACCTCAGCAGCGTCGTTTTGCCGCAACCGTTTTCTCCAAGCAACAGGAGCCTCTCCCCTTCATATACTTGCATGCTGATATCCTTCAATATCTCTCGCTTTTTTACCGAAAAAGCTACGTTCTTTATATCGAAGATTTTTCTACCCACAGCATGATCGTCAGTCTCGTCTACGATAGTTACCGTCTGCGATATCAGATACTCTTGCTTATTTTCTACCCTTGTTACAATTCCGGCTTGTATATTCCATACAGAATCAACATAAGGCATTACCATATCGAGGCGGTGCTCCACAACCAACACGGCATAACCTGCTTTAGCCAGCCTTCTCAGAGTATCCATTAACAATTCCGCACTCTGCGTATCGAGGTTGGCAAGCGGCTCGTCGAGTATCAGTATCCTCTGCCCCGTAGCGAGAGCCGACGCAGTAATAAGCCTTTGCTTCTGACCACCGGAGAGAGAACGCGTTTGAGCGGTCTTATCCAACTCCACTATCGTGCATACTCTGTCAATCTGCTCGCCTATTTTATCTGCCGCAACGGCAAAGTTTTCACAGCCGAACGATATTTCATCCTCAACAATCTTATGGATTATCTGACTGTCGGCATTTTGCAAAACGACGCCCACCTTGCGACAGACATGCGAC
>CAMWNK010000014.1 GCA_947175555.1 uncultured Clostridia bacterium
GGCTACCATCGTGCACAGCACGATGACCTTCTTAGCGTTAGCCGAAATCTTTTTAACTTTCATATAATACCTCCATAAGGTTATTTATTGCATTTTATATATCTTTACGCAACCGCTGTCTACTTTAAGTAATGCGCTCACCGCATCGATTATTCGCAATTTCGTCTGCGTATTGTCCGCTCCTTCCGCGACGATGACTACTCCTTCCACGACGTCGTTATCGCCGTAAGTGAGCATGACTTTGCAACTGCCTACTCCGCTCATGCTCGAGAGTATCTCCGTCAGTCTGTCTGCCTTATCGTCCCCGCTACTCACATTGACCTCGTCGTAGGGCTTGAATACCGTATCGGAGCTCTTTATTCCTTTGCTCACGCCGAGGTATATCAAGACGGCTATTATACATACGGCTATGACGATTATCACTTCTATATGCTTGATAGTCTTTACCTTAGCCACCCAAGACTTGAATTTACTTATCCCAGCCGACATATACCTGCACGTCTCCCAATCTCTGTTTAATAAGCGATATTATCTCATCCGCATCTTCGTAGGACTGCTCGCCTGCCGTAACGTCGACGCGGTCAATAATATATATATTGCCTTGTCCGACAGTTATGACTACTTGTACGATTTCATATCCGTTATTGACAAGAAAATCTTTGATTTGCTTCTGCTGCTCGTCCGCTCGCGACTCGTTAATTGTCGCGATATACCGCTCGTCTACTACGGGATAACTGCCCGAAAATATATTGTCAATGCTCCAATCTTTATTAATAAACGCGGGTATAGGCGCAACTATCGTCGCTACTACGAAAATCGAAAGCACGCCTTTTATATACTTAGCCGTCTCGCCCTCGGGCAGCAATATATCTACCAGCACCGTAATAGAAATCACGCCTATTATCGCCATCACCCAAGCGCTCATAATACCCCCATATTGCACGTATAGATAATCAGCATTATCATTATCAGGAACATAAACGCCATGCCCGCAACCGCGGCGATAAGCAGTCCCGTATTCTTGGACACGCCGTACAACAGATCGCTTATGCGTCTATCCTTGCATATAGGCTCCGACAGTCCCGCAACCAGCTTGAGCCCGAGGGTAAATATGAGGATATTAATTATCGGAGCCAATATAAGCGCGATTATCAGCAACACGGCGACTATGCCGAGCGAATTTTTAATAAGCACGATGCTCGTCATCACGAGGTCAAACCCTTCGGACAGATATCCGCCCAATATAGGCACATAGCTTTGCAACGCAAATTTTGCCGTCTTTACGGATATGCTGTCCGCAAGTCCGCCCGTCAGCCCCTGAAAAGTCAAAAATGCCGCAAATAGCGAAAACATCGTCCCAAGCACGTATGTCCCCGCCGACTTAAAGAACTTAGTCATCTTGCGCAATCTTATGTTGGACGACAGATTGCCCACTATCGTAAATATTACTGCGGCGACAAAGCATGGCATAATCACCGTGAATATCAATGACGACACCGTAGTGCCGAGCACCGCCATGAGCGGCTGATATACGCCTACGGTAGCCACTCCGCCCAGCGCAGTAATCATCGTAAGCAATACGGGAAAGACTATCTCCATCAGCTTGTGCATCGACTTTACGGTAGCAACCGCGGAAGTTGTCATATCGGTAAGCTGAACGGCAAGGATTATTATTACCGCGCCATAGCAGACGAAGTGCACTATCTCCTGCGTATTGGAGCGCAAAAAGCCCGAAGAAAGCCCCTGCATCAGGCTTAAAAGCACGCATACTGCAAATATGCTTATAAAAGCGGGTAAAAATCCTCTGATAGCTCCCGTTACGCTGCCCATCAACAAAGAAAAAAACTGAGAAAATCCTACAGAATAATCACCGTTGATTATATCGGAAATAAGTTTCTTTACCCCGCCCGAAAATATCGAGTCTTGATTGAGCGAAGCCGCCCACTCTTCCAAGGCGTTTAAGTCGAGCCCGTCGAGATTGTTTTTTACGTTATCTTCAAGCTCTTTTTCTATCTCTTCCTTGTTGCTTTCCGCTAAGGCGTAATCGGCGGGAAAAATCAACGCGCATAAGGATATGCAAATCAGCGCGACGCTCAATATTGCGATAGCCTTCTTGCGCATCTTATCCCACCAGCCCCGCCACCGTCTTGATAAGCGCGGTAACTATCGGCATAGCCATTAAAAATATAGTAATTTTACCTGCAAAAGATATTTTTTTGCCGATAGATGCGCATTCCATATCGTTGCACAGATTGACCGAGTATTCGGTAAGATACCCTATCCCGATTATCTTAAGCAAGGTAGCAAACAGCGCGCTGCTCAGATTGGTCTTATCCACAATCTCTTCAAAGGCGACAATAACTTGTCCGAGAGCGTTGACGGCTATGATGAGTATCACAATACCCGTAGCTATCACTGCCAAAATAGCATAAGAAGATTGAGTATTTTTGAGCATAAGCGCGACAATCGCGCCCAGTATGCCTATACCTATTACTTTGAATATATCCATAACTCACCTAATACAGATTGAGCAGCGACTTGAGACTGTCGAACAATCCGCCCAGCATGTCCAATACCATTACCAATATAATTATCAATCCCGCAAGCGTAACGAACGTGGCGACTTCGTCTTTATCGCTCTTTTTAAGGATGATATTGATTATCGCAGTCAATATGCCCACTCCCGCGATTCTGAATATTATGCCTATCTCCATATTACCTCCGCTATACTGCAATTATCATTACTGCAATGCCCAACAATATCCCCAGTCTGTAAGCGAGCACGCCAGTGGTGCGATACTTCTTGTCGTAGTGCTCCGCTATCGGCAGGAGCGCGGCGCGCATCCTCAGCAGCTGCTCTATCTGCGTATCGCAATCCACCTTGCCCAAGCCGTAAAAAAATTGCGACATTAGCTCCTGCCTCTCCTTATCTATGTAGGGAGAAGCCACCATTTTATTGACGCTCTCCACACTAAGACAGCCCTTATCTATGAGCGCGACGTATTTATTCAGCATCTTTGCAAATTCGCCCTTCCTATCCTTGCTGAAGTTGCGCGTCAATACGCCTATCGGCGTCTTAAGAAAACCTATATTTTCCTTAAGATAATCTATATACGACACGCTGTCTCTATAGATATCCCGCCTTTTTGCATAATAGGAGCGTATCCCTATGCCTACGTACGCAAAGCAAAAGAACAATACTCCGCCAAGAATCAGCGTCCACATGTCTTAAGCTCCGTTCTGTCGTATATCGCGCCTATCTCTCCGATATCGCGCAAGACGACGTAATAGTCGATAAGTTTGCCCAGTCCTCTATATTCCTCGCTCTTGAATATATCCTCTATTCCGCTCGCGTGCACGGTAGCCACCACCTTAACACCGCACCTCACAATATCCAATACCGCGTCCACTTCCGCCTTGCCGAAAATTTCATCGGTTGCGATTATATCGGGGCGCATGGAGCGCACAAGATACCTGTATGCGTCTATCTTGGGGATACCGCTTGCCACGTCGCAGCAATCGCCTATATCCACATGGCAGCTTCCGCCGCTTACGGGCGCAATCTCCCCTCGCTCGTCAAGTACCAATACGTTATGCCCCGCCATAGAAAGCAATCTTACGCACTCTCTTAGCATAGTAGTCTTGCCCAGCCCCGGCGGAGATACTATCAGCGTATTGCCCGCCTTCTCGATAAGCCGTACTATCTTATCGCAGCAACCCTTGACTTCGTGCGGAACTCTAATGCACAACGAAGTAATATTTTTTACGGTAAAGAGCGCGCCGTTCTTTATTACCCCCTCGCCGCAGACGCCTATCCTATACCCTTCGCCGCAAGTGAGATACCCCTTGGACAGGCTGTCATTGACGGCGTACATGGAGTGTTGCGACGCTATACCGAGCGTATATGCGATATCGTCCATGCTCACGATTACGTCTTGCAATCTGTGATACACGCCCTTTTGAGCATAGCTGAGCGGCTTGTCCGCCCTTAGCCTGATTTCGGTAAGGCAAGGCATATCGCCTTCTGCAAACAACTCATTATATATCCTCACCGACAATAATCTGCTCAACATAATTACCTCACATTATTTTACTGTCATAATATGCGGCATATGAGCCTTCGACAAAATTTTCAACTTATGGATTTACCCGATAATCACGCCTTGTCTTTAAGCTATCAATCAATGTTTTTTTGAAAAATTCGGCGCAATATAATTAAATATTTTTGTGCTTGGAAAACGGTGAAATTGTCGAACCAAGCGCAACGCTTTGAAAGAAAAAAGTTATAAAATCTTACGGTAATTTACAAAAAAAGACGGCTGCTTAAGCCGTCTTGCTATGAATAATATTATACCGATTATTCGTGATGGTGATGGTCGCAACCGCATCCGCAATCGTCGCATCCGTCGTCGCAGCCGCACTCGGATTCCTTAAGGAACTCCTCGTATACGGCGTTGAGCGTCTCCTCGTCCTCGATGGGTATAAACAGGTCGTCTCCGTTGTCGTCCGCGCCGAGCTTGAATATATACATCTCGTCGTCGTCCATATCCTCTTCCAATACTACGGGTTGCAGGAATATATACCACTCGTCTTTATAATCAAGAGTCGCTATATGATAAAATTCCACTTCCTCGCCGTTTTCGTTCTTGAGCACGATTATGCTGTCGTCTTCTTCGTCAAACTCTTCGTTGAGCTTTTCGTCTGCCATAGTCTGCCTCCTTGCAGTTATTATGTACCAATCTTACTATAACCGCCCGATTTAGTCAAGCGGTTGCTATCTCAACTTGCGCGGGGAATCGAGATAAGTTTGTAAAATAATGACGGCGGCGACTCTGTCTATCACCTTTTTTCGCTTTTCTCTGCGCATACCCGACTCTATCAGCACCCTCTCGGAAGACACCGTTGTCAATCTCTCGTCCTGATATACTACCTCGACATTGGCGTAATCTTTGAGTTTCCTTCCCCATTCTTCGGCCATCAGCGCGCGCTCGCCCTTACTGCCGTCCATATTGAGCGGAAGTCCTATCACGACTGCGCCTATGTCGTAATCCTTTATCAATCGGGCAAAGTGCTCTAAGTCCTTATCCTCGCTCACTCGGTAATACGTCTCGAGCGCGCCCGCGAGCGTACCTGTCATATCCGACGTCGCAACGCCTATCCTTACGTCGCCCATATCCAAAGCCATGTATCTCATCGCAATCAACCCTCAATCTTTTCGAAGTCTGCACACATCTTCTTTATTCTGTTAACCCTGCACGATATCAGGATAATTACGGAAAGAGCTATCGTTATACCCCACCTTAGCCAAAACGCGCCCGTATCGCTCAATCCCTTTATAACCAACTGCGTCAATATCTTAATCAGCATATTGATTGCTCCCACGCTAAGTCCTAACAGCATAGGTACGAGGCTTTTCGACGACTTTTTGACAAGCTCTTTATAATTGGTGAATCTGAAATTGGGATTCTTAATATCCCTCGACAGACTCAGGCAGTTGACGCCCAAAGACAGCATTATTCCGCACGCCCAAGCAAGCAACGCTTCTATCCAATCTAAAGACTTGCACGCCGCCGCGCAAATTACGGAAATCGATACGACTAAAACTGACAATATATCCGCAAGCCACAGCTTGGACAGTATCACGTCCTTGGATGATACGGGCAGCGTCTTTATCAGCGAAAATTTATCTCCCTCTCGAGATATCGCTATCGTAGACATGACGTTGACTCCGCTGACCATAGCGATTACGAAGAAAGAAATATCTCCCGTCAGCCCCTGCTGGACTAAGTTGCCCCTGCCGAAGGCAAGCGAATATACCACTATTATTACAGGCAGGATAACCAGCGGCGCAAAGGTCTGCAACGCAAGCTGAGACTCTCTGATTACGCACAAAAATTCTTTACGGATAAGCGCAAGTCTTACGGACATGCTCTTTCCTGTTGACGCAGACGCAGCGCGCGAAGCTATCTTATCCGACGACTTGGATAATGCGCCGCTCTCGCGTATGGAATAGAAAAACATACTCAGCAGTAAGATAAGCGCAATCAGTCCCACGATAATCGCAGAATAAATTATAAAGTTCACTCCCGACGACTCGCCCACCATAGCCTTAGTGATGAATATAGAAGGATAGACGCTACCGCCCACCTTGCTTATCGTCTGCATGAGCGCGTGAACGGCGTCGTTAGCTGTCATATCCGCGGATAAGTCTATCTTGCCTACGTAATTCTGAAAGGATATCACTCCGTAATACAGTACAGCCATTATCACTCCGTATAGGAGCAAAATCAATACGGACTTGAGCGTAGAATTAGCCTTGAATAAGGACACAAACTTCATCACGGGAAAAGATATCAGCGTAATGAGAGAAAGAGGGATGATAGGCACTGTAATTGCCGCAAAAATCAATATAAACCAAAACTCCACCCCGATGCCGTATCCGCCCGAGCTTGCTCCGCAAGCGGCGACTATGCCTGCAATCAGCGTAATAGGGAAAGATACCGCCAGCATCTGCAAATACATCGTGAGCATCCTTGAAGAAAACACCGCCGTCTTACCTATGGGCAAGGAAGATAAAAGCTCGGTATCTTTAGAAAAGAAAACTACGCTGACATAGCTAGGCAAAAACAGCATAAACATCATCAGCTGCATTGCAAAAAATACTATATTGAGTATCTCCGCCAGTCCTCCGAAGAAGGCTCCCAGCCTCGCTCCAAAGTACAGTATCGAAAATACGAAAAACAGCGGCACGGCAAAACATGCGCATATCAAGACTATGAGCGCAACTTTTTTAGCAATTTCTTTTTTGCTTGCGCCCTTAAATCCGAAAGCAAAGCCTAAATCCAGTCTGAATAAATGCAAGAAATTGAACAACTTTATTCCTCCGTATAGCTATGCTCGCTCTCATAATTATTATCGGTAACGGATAAGAAAAATTCTTCAAGAGATAAATCGCTCTTCTTATCCCTCAGCGCGTCCATGCTCATGACCTCTATCAATTCTCCGCCCTTTATGATAGCCAATCTGTCGCACAGCTTTTCCACCACTTCGAGCACGTGAGAGGAAAAGAATACGCTGTTGCCCTCGTCGCAGTGCTTTCTCATAAGCTCTTTAAGCACGTGGGCGGACTTAGGATCGAGCCCCGTCATCGGTTCGTCCAATATCCACAGCTTGGGCTTGTGGACCAAGGCGGCTATGACGCTCACCTTCTGCTTCATGCCGTGAGAAAAGGAATTGATAGGCTTATTCATTGCCTGCGTAAGGCTCATCATTTCGGCAAGCTCGTCAATGCGCTCCTTTCTCTCTTCAACGGGCACTCTGTAAATATTGCAAATAAAATTGATGTAATCTATAGCCGTGAGGTTTTCGTAAGTTGCATGGTTGTCGGGGACAAAGCCTATGTTCATCTTGGCTTGGATAGGATCGGACTTGAGATTATATCCGCATATCTCTATACTGCCCGTATCATAGGGCAAAATACCCGTAATGCACTTGATAGTAGTAGACTTGCCCGCTCCGTTGGGACCGAGAAAAGCCATAATTTCGCCCGGGCGCACCTCTAAGTCGAGCCCCGATACCGCAGGCGCGTTCTGCCCCTTATATTGTTTAGTCAAGCCGCTTATCTTCAACATGTCGACATCCTCCATGAATTTATAAGTTATCAGCCCTTGTTTCGTCCGATACTCTTTGCCCTTGTCAAAAATTTTTCGTACCCGTTGGACGAAGGGGTATAAAACTGCTCGTCCTTGACGCTGTCGGGCAGATATTGCTGCTTTACCCAGCCGCCGTAATCGTGCGGATACTTATAGCCGCCTATCTTTTCCGCCTTAAAGTGCGCGTCTTTAAGATACACGGGGACGTTGTCGTCCTTGACCTTTTGCACTATCTCTTCCACTCTGCCTTTTGCCGTTACTACGGAATTGGACTTGGACGCCTCGCATACGTAGATGATAGCGTTGTACATAGGAATCTTACCCTCGGGCATACCTATATGCTCGTAAGCGTACATAGCAGAGGTAGTAATTATCAAGGCCTGCGGATCCGCCATGCCCACGTCCTCTGACGAGTGCACTACCAATCTGCGCAGAATAAGCATGGGATCGCATCCCGCTTGCAGCAGACGCTCCGCCCAGTACAGCGCGGCGTCGCTG
Organism: uncultured Clostridia bacterium; assembly: GCA_947175555.1. Lineage (GTDB taxonomy): Bacteria > Bacillota > Clostridia > Christensenellales > UBA3700 > Alloclostridium. Next base: position 8,151 of record CAMWNK010000014.1, read on the forward strand.
TCGCTTCCCCTCAATGACTTGCAGAATGCGGATATCATATCGTAATACATATCCTCGTCTATGCTCATAGACTTCTTCTGAATAGACTGCTCTGCGATATCCAAAGTAATGCGTATCGCTCCGTCCTTATCCGCGGGCGTAGTGAGATAGGCAAGCTCTAAGGCATTGAGCGCGGTGCGCACGTCTCCGTCGCTTGCCCATATGATATGACGCATCGCCTCGCCATCGAGAATGACTCTGCTCGAGCCCAGACCGTTATCCTTATCAGTCAGCGCTCTGCAGATTGCGTCGTTCATATCCCTTTCGCCTATCTTTCTGAACTCGAATATCCTGCACCTCGACACGATAGCCTTAGTCATGGATACGAAGGGATTTTCCGTTGTAGAGCCTATAAAAATAATATAGCCCTCTTCTATAGCGGATAGGACGCAATCGCTCTGCGCCTTATTCCATCTATGACACTCGTCGAGTAGCAGATACGTCTTTTTACCCTCAAGCATGAGCCTGCGTTTTGCTTCATCGATTACTTTTTTAGCATCGGCAACGCCGCTGGATACGGCGTTCAGCTTAGCAAACGCGCTGTCCGTAGTGGACGCTATTATGTTGGCAAGCGTGGTCTTACCGCACCCGGGAGGACCGTAAAAAATGCAACTGCCGAGGGTGTCTGTCTGAATTGCGCGGCGCAGCAGCGAACCACTGCCCACGATATGGCTTTGCCCTACGAAGTCGTCCAACGACTTGGGACGCATTCTTTCCGCAAGCGGTCTTTTGCCTTGCGTGTTGATATCAAACAGACTATCCATGCAATCAATTATAAACCTTTTGAATATTCCTGTCAATTTATAGCCGCTTAAAGGCTTATCTCTCGATGATTATCTATTAGCTTTTTTATCCAAGCAAGTTAAAAACAGCGGCACCTCGCTACCCGTGCGACATGCCGCATATTTTTATTTGAACATCGCTATTATCTTATACACTCCCGCCTTGCGCTCCAGCGATATCCCGCCTGCACTCATAGTTACGCCGTCCTCTATTATCGCATCCTTATCGCCTTGAGCGTAGTTTATCTCGTACACGCAGTCTTTATATCGGTATCTTATTACCATACCGCGCCAATTCTTGTACAAGGGATGAGAGCACACGATAGTATTGTCTACTACGCGAAAGCCCAAGTAGTCTTCAAGCAACGTCTTGTAATACCATGCCGCGCTGCCCGTATACCAGCTCCAACCCGCTCTTGCATAATGCTGCGGATTGGTGTAGATATCGGCAGGCAGAACGTAAGGCTCTGCCATATATAGCTCATCTTCTTCACTCTCGCACCTGACTATCGGATTGAGGATACGCATCAATCTATACGCCTCATCCTCACGCCCCAGCTCGCATACCGCTTTGAACAGCCATATTGCCGCGTGCGTATACTGTCCGCCGTTTTCCCTCACCCCGCGCGGATAAGAGGATATATATCCGCAATACCTATCCTTGGTAAAAGGCGGCGACAGCAATGCGATTATGCCATGCTTGTAATCAACCAAGCTAAGCGCGCTATCTATCGCGATATCTGCGTGTTTACTCTCCGCCGCCCCCGATAATACCGCCCAAGACTGCGCAAGTATATCCAGCGCGCAAGGCTCGCCGTCTGCTCCCGCGCCGAGCGCAACGTCGTCGTCCGTGTATGCGCGCATAAACCTATCGCCTGTAAAAGCTGCGTCTATGCCTGCCTTTAGCCTGTCTTTTTCTTCAATATACTTTATTCGCTTATCCGCGTCCATGAGCGGCAGTATATCGGATATTACTCTGTACGCAAACATGCTCAGCCATACGCTTTCGCCCTTTCCTTCCGCCCCTATGCCGTTGAGCGCATCGTTCCAGTCGCCGCAGCCTATAAGCAGCAATCCGTGCTTGCCGTATTTGAGCGCGCTGTCTATACCTCTCAATATATGGGATAAGACGTCTTCCTTCTTCTCCCCGTATTTTCCGTGCTCCAATCTCGACTCCTGCATGACTTGCAAAGGAGAGGACGTGAGATATCTCACCTGTCTGGACAGTATGCCCTTATCGCCGGTATGCTTGACGTACTGCGCCGCGACGTAGCCGAGGAAAAGTTTATCGTCGCTTATCCTCGTCCTTACGCCGAAGGCGGGCGGATGCCACCAGTGCATTACGTCGCCCTCTTCGTACTGATGAGCCGCGCTCTCGAGCAGCAACTCGCTCACGCGCTTTCTGTCCGTGTATATCACGGAAAGACAGTCTTGCAGCTGGTCTCTGAAGCCGATTGCTCCGCCCGCTTGATAGAATCCGCAACGCCCGTTCATGCGCGATGACACCACCTGATACATCAGCCAATTATTGAGCAGCATATCAAGCTCCGCCTCTCCGCTTTTGATTGATATAGGCGAAAGAGATAGGAAGTACTTCCTGCTCAGCCCCTTAAGACGCGATATATCTTCTTCCTTAATTTCGTAGCATATGCGCTGATCTGCCGTCAATACAAAGTATACGCTCTTTTTTTCTCCCACTCCCAAATATACCTCTTGCGTCATAGCGCAGGCGGGATTATTGAAGTAAGACGTTGCCTGTCTGTATATGTGGTCGCAGCTCGACAGTCTGTCGGACAGCACCGCCGCATCCGTAACGGCACGCCCCGTACCCAAGCACTTTATATACAATTCCTTTTTTGTTTTACCGCTTTTGACTCGCAGCACTTGCGGCGAAATTATCTCTGCTATAAGATAACTTCCCTCTCTCCACCTGCCGAGCGCGGCGTCGCAATCGAGCACGCTTTCCACGACTTTATTATTATCTCCGACGTTATTCAACTCGATTTCGTATACCTTTGCCAATCCGTCGCAAACAGGATAGACGGACACCTCGCAGTTGACGTCTTCCACGCAACTGACAAAGCGCGTATAGCCTATGCCGTGCCTTACGTAGCCGCCTTCGTTCAGCTTATTGATACGCGTATAGCTGCCGCCTGTCAATATGAACAACCTTTCCGAGGCGGTGTCCTTGATTTGGTCGTTATACCATGCGGTCAACTTGTGCTCGTTGGAGTTACCGAAATACGTAAATCCTCCGCCGTTGTCCGTGATTACGAATCCGCCGTGCTGCATACATATCACGTTGCTATACGGCAGTCCCGATACAGAAGTCTGGATATAATCGCCCTCTTCGATAAAGTAGCCTTTACCCGATGCGAGATATTGCTTGGGCAACAGGCAGGGCTTGAGCTTGCCCTCTTTGATACACGTAGGCTCCGCGCCCCTGATGGCAGGCTGACTTATCTTATAATCGTCGTAGATTATAAAGGCGGTCTGCTTGACTTTCTTGACCTTATCTTCGTCCTTTTTATCTACGGCAATGATGAAGTTGAATGCGGTGATGTCTCCCGCGCGCGTTTTCTTGAATACCTTATTGTATCTCGGTCTGTAATAGCTGTCCTCATCTTCGAGCAGAATATATAAGTTGCACGCTACGCCGCCCAAGTTCAAATACAGCGCCGCGCTTATTACCGTATCGGCTTTATCGGGATTGGCGTCATAATCGTATACTATCGCCTTAGCGTTATATTCTACACCGTCGCCGCTGTTCAATAGAGACATGTTATTGATTTCTTTTGCGTTAAAGGGCTGATATATCAGCCTCGCCGCCATATCGGCAACCAACTCGCACACTTCGCGGTTGAACAGATATCTGCCTGCGGGGCTGCTGTGCAACGTCTTGCTGCACGCGACAGCATACTCGTCAAAGCCGTACGCGCAACTCCTCTCCGCGTTTTCCTTCAATTTGCCGATATCGTCCCCGCTCAATCTGCAAAACCAAATTTTACGACTTTCGCCAGCCGCGATTACAACTTTTCCCTTCGCCCCAAGACATGGATTGAGCACTTCGCCTACTATCGATTGAGAGATGTTTGAGCTGAATATTTTCGGCTTGCTCTCGTCTCCCAATCTGCCCAAGAAGGCGCGGATATCCGTAACGGCTATTATCGAGTTCAATCCGTTGACGCTCAGGCACGTATGCCAATCGCCCAGCTTTTCTCTGCTTCTTTTTGTGGCGAATATTTTATTGCCCTCTATGGCGGTGGATATAAACATATCGTTGAACGCGGGATGAGACTTATACTCGTCGTCATAAGCCATGCTCAGCTTTTCGTAGTACGCGACATCTATCTCCTTGCTCTTATCGCTTACGTTCTCTATCTCCAATATCCTTACTTCTGCACATAAGTTTGCGACCACAGACACTCTGAGACTGCACTTATCCGCTTCGTTTTCAAACTGCGAATATGAAGGCGTAAAGACGACTTTATATTTTTCTTTATCGTCTCTTAAAGGCGCAAACGTGGGAGAATATACCTTGTCGCCGTCTTTAATGTATATAAAGGCTCCTGCGTTATTCCTGAGACTGTCGCTTTTTATGCCGATATTCCTGTGTCTGTACACGCTGTATCCGCAACCCGCGTCGTCTATCACCGTCGACACCAATCCGCCCGCCATCACGTTGATTGCAGGGAAAGATTGCAGCTTGTCGATATATCTGACATACCCGTCTTGACTGCGCTCCTTATAGATAAAATCCGCTTTGGGCTTGGCGATATTACGCTGCTCGGGCATTCTCTCTTCAAGCATCAATCTGCCGCCTGCCGTAATCGGACTTTCGGCAAAAAGTTTCTGAATACAGTTATCCTCAAGCGCGTTGGTAACGGCGGCAAGTATCATGCCTTGATGGTGGGACATATAGCTTTTCACAATCTCCCCGCCCGCAGTGTAATCGATTGCTTCGCAAAATCCGTATTCTCCGAAAGCTCCGACGCTTACGATTTTATTGAGATTGGCTACTGCTTTCTTGGGCGCAAATTCAAGGGCAAGCGCGCTTGCGTAAGGAGCGATAATACATCTGTCCGCGTCCGCTTTCAGGGCAAGCGAGGATATGCCAAACTGAGAATACTTATAACTCATCGTATCGTTGAACTCGTAATATCCGCTCTCGCTTATGCCGAAAAGCCCGCCGCACTTGTTGTGTCGCATGACCTTGACCGCACGCTTACACGTAAGAGTAATCATACTTTTATCTACGGCAGGGAAAAACAGTTGCGGCATGAGATACTCGAATGCCGTACCGCCCCAAGAAATCAGCATATTGCCGTAGGTATTGACTATCCTGCGTCCCAAGTTATTCCACGCCGCGGTATCAGAGCTAAGGCACGCGCCTATATACGCAAGCGTTCTTGCCTCGGATGCGAGCATGTCGTAGTGCCCCTCGTACTTGTCCGTATCACAGTTGTAGCCGATATAGAACTGCCCTATAGAGGCATCGAATACCGCGTCCAAGTCGCAACCGAAAATCAGCTCGTCCAATTGAGAGCTATGTCTACCCTGTGAGTCAAGATAACTCGCCACGCATATGCAGCACGCAAGAAAATTGCCGCTGTCAACGCCTGAGACAAAGCGCGGTTGCTTGATTGAGCAATCCTTGACGTCGTACCAATTATACAGATGCCCTTTCCACTTAGGCAGCTTATGCAGCGCGGCAATATCGCTCATAATGAGCTCGCACGCCGTATCATCGTCGATATAACCGAGCTTTGCCGCGCATACGTGAGACAGTAGCCCCATCCCCAGATTGGTGGGCGAAGTCATCTGATTGCACCCTTGCATAGGCTCGAATTGGTAGTTATCGCACACGAGCTTATTAGCCGCGCGCATGTCTTCGAAATACTTATACGTAGCGCGTGCGCAGTTGTCAAGGAATTCCCTATCTCCCTCGCTTATCCTCGTGCGCTTGCCTATCTTGATTGCGCCCAGATATAACGCAGCGGCGTATACGGCAAAAGATAACGAATATATTGCGACGCCTATATATCCTATCAATGCTACCGAGAGCGCCGTCATTACGACGACGGCAGACAGAATCTCCGCCACATGCTTTAATGCGGCTCCGCCCATATGCTTTTGTCCGCTTCTGAAGGTGTTCCATTGCAGCAAGTCGCGCTTGAGCATTGCCTTGACGGCAGTAAACAGGCATACCTTGAGAGAAAGAAGCGCGCGATACGGCGTCAATAAGATATCGGACATACAGCCTAATATGACGTAGCCTATGTGAGCGATTACGTATCTCAATCTCACGCCGTCCTGCAACGAAAACAAGAAAAATCCTATCTCCATAAGCGGCTTAGCTAATGCAAGCACCACTATCGGCAGCAAGATGTTTATGCTCGGGAATACAAGCGCGAGTATAAACAGCGCAAGCATGGCTATCGGTCTTAACAAAGATATGATATTGGACGTAATCGTATACGAGTAGATCCCATCTATCATTTGCTTGCCAGCGATATACGGCGCAAGCAGCAGGTCGCCGCGCATCCATCTCTCTTGCCTCTTGGTATCGGATAAAAACGTGAGCGGCGCGTCCTCGTATACGCTCTGATTGAGCGCGCCCGTATTGAGTATCGCGCCCTCGATGATATCGTGGCTGAGTATCTTGCCGTCGGGCAATTTTCCCGACAGTTTCTCCTCGTATCTGTCCAGTCTGTAAATTCCTTTGCCGCAATAGATGCTTTTTCCGCACAGATTATAATAAAAGTCGCTGTACGAGCAATATGATTCCGTGCCTGAGGAATAAAGGAATTTACGCGAGTACAATGTCTTTATGGAACTCAAGCGATAACTGCATCCGAAGGTAAGCAAGTCGTACTTATCGGCAAGCGGATGCAACATCGCGTTGATTGCGCTCTTTACTCCCCCTACTCCTACTTCGGAGTCGCTGTCAAGTAGCATTACGAAGTTGGGCTTGTCCACCTTAAAGGTAATCAAATCGAACTTATCCGAATCCCCATTTATCAGATATTCGTTCATGTCGTGAATTGCGCCGCGCTTGCGCTCCCTTCCCCTGTATATCTTGCCGCAACCTACTCTTGATCTGAGCATTATACAGATATCCGAGTCGCCATAACTCTTACACGCCTTGATAATATCTTCATCTTCTGCAACTCGCTTGTGCGCGGCAACCTTATAATCGGCAAGCAGAATATATCCGATATTGTCGTCTTTATTGCAATTACGCATTGCAACTACCCTGCGCATTGCCTCGTGCACGTCCTGCGCGCAACCGAATACTTCGGATACGGCAACCACAGTATATCCCTCTTTGGGGATATTCTTATAGTTCATGCGAGGTACGCTCCTTATGGGGATAAAGCTGCCGATAATTTTCCCCACGAAATACTCGCATATCTTGAGCGAAGCAATAGCCGTAATTATGCCTATGCCTATCGAAAGACGCCAATTAGGCATTAGCAGCGCGACTAAAGCAGACAAAATCAAGTCCGATACAACTATAAGCGAGATATACAGTCCCGAGTTTATGCCCGCAGACTTATCTCGCACAGCCTTAGTCGTCTTGCCCTTGACGGCATAGCCTATCTGCTTGCTCATGTCGAATATCACTTCGCCGAAGTGCAGATTGTGGCAGCGCGCTATCATGAAGGCATTGTCGATAATTGCTTTTTCCGTTACGTTATATCTGGTGGACAGCTTAGCCACGGCATCGGAATATAGACGCTTGGACTTGATGTCCATCTGCGCGTATACCCTATCTTTAGACATGACGGCGTCAATGGGCGATAAATTGATGAGATTGCTTTCGCTCAAGATATTATCGAGCTTTTTATACGACTTAATGCAGCTCGACAATATGACGTTGAGATCCACGACAAGCGATGTGAAATTGATATCGATATCGTCCACGCCTATGTTGCACCTTTTCAATATCAATCCGTCCGATACAGGCTTACCCGATTGCTTGTAGTAATATAGATACCCGGGGGATTTATAATATCTGCTGTCGATTTGAGTGTCCGACTGAGCCCTGCGCCTCGACTTATCAAAGGCGATAATCTTGTCGCATACGCTCACCACGTTGAATATAAGCGCGTATCTGAATGCAATGGGCAGCGAATATATCTCCTCGTTAAAAAGCGGTGTGTACTTATTGAAATGCCGTATAGAATCCGCAATGCTCTTATAATCTATATCGCACTTATTGAGCTGGGTAATCATCTTGGCAAGCGCGGCGACTCTCACCTCGCCGTGGCTGTGCGGCAGCATGTTGAGACGGTTGAGCTGCCTTGCGTTGACGCTGACAGCGAGCGAATTGTAATTTTCGTATATCCACTTCTCGCACTCAAGCAGCGCCGCGCCTTCCTTGACCTTGCGGCACACGACCTTGAACGCCCTGCGAAGTTTGAATAAAAGCCTGTACGCGCCTACGCCGAACCCCGTATTCTCTACCGCGGACATATTGACGGCAAGATTCTTGATATTCCATTCCATATCGCTTTGCGACACGGCGGCAATAATGTCGCTGCGCAGTCTTTTAACCAGCGATACTATACTTAAAATAACGAACCAGGCGACAAACACGCCTATAATAATATAAAATACCATAAGCCTATAAGCAATTATTGACACGCAATCGTCGCTTATACAGCATTGAAGTCGATATACCAAATAATCTGTAAGCCGGATTCTGTTATGACGGTCATCTGTCTAGACGCGACGTCGCCGACGCGTTCAAGCGATTTTCCGACGCGGCAGGCTACCGCATAATGTCGTTTTCTCTTGCACCGAGTGGGGTTTACATGGCTCTTCGCGTTACCGCAAAGACGGTGAGCTCTTACCTCGCCTTTCCATCCTTACCGACTATAAGTCGGCGGTCTATTTCTGTTGCACTTTCCTTTAAGTCGCCTTAACCTGTAGTTAGCAGGCACTCTGCCTTACGGTGTCCGGACTTTCCTCACGCCTTGCGGCCTGCGACCGTCCGATTATTTGGGATTAAATAATAGCATTTCGCCGCCTAAAAGTCAAGCTCGTTATCCTTAATATAGTCGCGCAATTTACCTATGGCTTTCTTTTCTATCCTCGAGATATACGACCTCGATATCCCGAATTTATCCGCTACTTGCAGCTGCGTGCATACGGGGCAATTATCAAGACCGTAGCGCATCTTGATTATCTCGTACTCTCTGCCGTCGAGTACCTGCCTGACGATGCCTGTAAGTTTATCCTTTACGATTTTATTCTCTACCTGCTCTATGACGTTGCAGTCCTCTTCGAGCAGGTCGATAAGCGCGATTTCGTTGCCGTCTTTATCGCTGCTCACGGGCTCGTAAAGCGAGCGAGTATTCTTAATCTTCTTATTGGCTCTTAAAGTCATCAAGATTTCGTTTTCTATACATCTGCTTGCGTAGGTTGCAAACTGCGTGCCCTTGCCTTGAGCATACGTCTTGACCGCCTTAATCAAGCCTATCGAGCCTACGCTGATAAGCTCGTCGTTGTCGTTGTAGCTGGAATACTTCTTGACGATATGTACCACAAGACGCATATTGTGATTGATCAACTCGTCCCTCGCGCTTATATCTCCGCGCCACATCTTTTCTATCAGCTCTTTTTCCTTCTGCGGAGTGAGCGGATGAGGAAAACAATTCTTATTTTTTACATACGAAGTAAAAAAGAACAGATTGCCGAGTAATGCAAAAATACCGCTTAAAAACATATCTCACCGCCATAAACAAACTGATATTAATCTATGCCGATTATGTCGGATTATTTCCTTTTATTGATTTTTGCATTAAAAAAGTCGCCTTACGGCGACTTTGCTTTAACTTAAGATTTCCTTTTACTGACTAAATCGTTTATCTCCGACAGCCAACTGTTGATGTCCTTGAACTGCCTGTGTACCGCCGCAAAGCGCACGTACGCGACTTCGTCTATCTGCTTGAGCCCGTCCATTATCATCTCGCCTATCTCGGACGAAGTAACTTCCTGATCGAGGTGATTGGCTACTCGCTTCTCGATATCGGAGGCAAGCTCGTCTATCTGCTGCATGGATACGGGGCGCTTCTCGCACGCCTTGACAATGCCCTGCTTTACCTTCTGTACGGAAAAGGTCTGCCGACAACCGTTCTTCTTGATAACCATTACGGGAGTGAGTTCTATGGTCTCGTAAGTGGTATATCTCTTACCGCAATTAATACACTCTCGTCTGCGTCTGATAGATGTGCCGTCGTCGTTGAGACGGGAATCGATTACTTTGCTGTCAATACAGCCGCAAAACATGCATTTCATATGCGACCTCCGCTTTTTTTCTATTATAGCATTTTATAAAATAAAATGTCTACAATAGATACATTTTTATGGGCAAAATCTCTCTGCCGTCTCAATACATTGCAAATTAAACAATGCTTAATAAAAACAGAGCGCATAGAAAATATCTATCGATTGATTACCTATAAAAAGCTATCAGCAGTCGTTGCCCGACACGGGACACATGGGAGGCGCGTCGCCCAATCTTACCAGTATCGTATCCTCGCCGATATTCACGATACACTTCCAGGGAATGAATATGCTCTCTTCTCCCGATACGCTCTTAAAAAACTTCTTCTCTCCAGGGACTATTATTCCTACTATCGTACCCTGCCGAGTAAATGCTATATCAAGTATTCGTCCCAGCTTCTTGCCGTCGACAATATTAATTACTTCTTTCTCTCTCAGTTCGCAAAAAGTTAAATCAGATACCATAAGCCCTCCAATGCGCTAATTCTCATAATAGCATATGAAGGGCTATCGGCAATAATTCTTGCTCAGTCGATATAATATTTCATAAATGCAAGCGCGCTCTTTTCCAATCGGCTGACCTGCGCCTGCGATATGCCCATTATCGAGGATATCTCCACCTGCGTCTTGCCAAGATAATATCTGAGCATGATAATAGTCTTTTCTCTTTGAGGAAGGTCGGATAGCGCTTGCTTAATGGATATATCGTTGATCCAATTATCTTCGCTGCACTTCTTGTCGCTGATCTGGTCCATGAGATACAGGTTGTCCTCGTTGTCGCTATATACGCACTCCTGCAAAGAGACAGGCTCGCTCACAGCGTCCAGCGCGGTAACTACGTCCCTGTACGGCACGTCGATTTCTGCCGCGACTTCCATTAGCGAGGGCTCGCGGGTGCCTGCAGACATCTCCTCTTTAGCCTTAAGCGTCTTGTATGCGATATCTCGCATACTCCTGCTCACCTTTATAGACGTTCCGTCCTTAAGAAATCTCCTTATCTCGCCTATAACCATGGGGACGGCGTAAGTGGAAAAGCGTACGTTGAACGACGCGTCGAAATTATCGATTGCCTTAAGCAGACCTATCATGCCCACCTGAAAGAGATCGTCGCTGTCGGCTTTGTTGCCGAACCTTTGCACAACGCTCAGCACCAATCTTATATTGGCGAGCACGAATCTGTCGTGAGCGTCTTGATCGCCCCTTTTGATGGCTTCAAGCAGCTCTTCCGCTTCCGCAGAGCTCAGCCTGGGAAGCGTCTGCGTATTGAGATTTTGAATATTTACCTTGTGCATATATTAACCTCCGATATGTACAAGGCGCCTCTATCAGCAGTATTCGCAACTTAATAAAAAATATTCGCAATCCCTTAATTTTACTTTTTCAATCGCTTTGCATAGCAACATTGTTATACTAATTTTGTTATTTCCTTTCTCAGCTTGCTCATAACCTTCTTTTCCAACCGAGATATGTAAGATTGCGATATACCCATGATGTCGGCTATCTCTTTCTGCGTCTTCTTCTCCGTGCCGAGTAAGCCGAATCGCATCTTGATTATCTGCTTTTCCCTTGGATTGAGCTTATCAAACGACGTAAGCAGTATATCCCTTTCCGCCTCGTTTTCTACATCTTTATAGATAATGTCGCTGTCCGTGCCGAGCACGTCCGACAATAGCAGTACGTTGCCTTCCCAATCCACGTTGAGCGGCTCGTCCAAGGACATCTCGCTCTTAATCTTAGAGCTCTTGCGCAGATACATCAATATCTCGTTCTCAATACATCTGCTTGCATATGTGGCTATCTTTATCTTCTTGCTGCCGTCGAAGGAGTTGACAGCCTTAATCAATCCTATCGTGCCCACGGATATAAGGTCCTCGATATCGATATTGGTGTTATCGAATTTTTTTGCTATGTATACGACTAATCTGAGATTGCGCTCTATCAGCTCGGACTTAGCCTCTTCGTCGTCTTGAGACAATCTCTCAATCAGCGCCTGCTCCTCTTCGGGCGACAGCGGCGCGGGCAACGCCTCGCCTCCGCCGATAAAGTCGACGCGCTCGCTCTCAAACAAGTCAAATAACTTAAGCAGCTTGAGTAAAAATCTTTTTATCATATCAACCTCTTATTGCGGCAGGTAATATTACCTGATATTTAGCAATTTTGCCACGCGAAACGGCAGCGGTTATCTCGCTGACGGAAGTCTCGCTCTCTCCGATAAAGCTAATACGGTCAATGCGTATCGTCTTGAGATAAGCCTCTCCCGACACCGTCTTAACCCATATCCCGCCTACCTTTTCCGCGCCGCTTGAAATCAACTTTTTAGCCGTCTTTCCGTCGATTATCGCTACGCCCTTGCCATTGTAAGTCAAAGTGTTGCCGGTGTCGATAAATCCGCTGCACAGCAGCTTGCGCCCCTTGATTGTAAGATATATATCGCACTCGCTGCCAGTCATCTTGCCACATGCGACATAGCCTCTTATCTGCCTTATTATATAGATGCAAAGGATAACGCCGCCCGATATATATGCAGCTATCAGGCTGTTGCCCTCTGCAATAAGCGCATACACGCGGCTGTCGGTCATGGAGCGCAGCATTATTATCAGTCCGCCGAGCATAGCCGTTATTGTCAAATATATCAGCGAAGTAAATATGTATTTGCGTACTCTGCTGTACTTGCATAGAAAAAGCGTAACTATAGGCAGCGTACTTATTTTAATAGCAAGCACGGCAATATTATTAACGATAAGAGGAAGCACTACCGCCAATACCGTACCTATCACGGACGATAATAATATGCGCACGGTACTGCACCTGCCCTTTATCACGGAAAGAGTCAGATATCCAATCATCGCATTAATCGTGAGATTACATATTATTACGTACTCTATGTAAACATCCATATCCCGATTATAGTAACGTTGCGACGTACAACGCTTCTTTTTGTGTCGAAAGATAAAAATCTTATTAGCAATTAAAAGCATGCAAAATAAAGCGCCGATAGGCGTAATCTTGTGCAAAAATATTATAAACTATAGATATAACTTCTTTTCCGAAGCAAAATCCATACCCGAGGCTATCGAGTATTATCGTTGTCTGCGCATAGTAAATTATCTATTGCTTACACGCAGTATAATTTGCCTTTTGCAACGCTTGCTTTGCATAGGCAAAGAGTTATGCCGCATATTACGGCGATTGGGCATAAGCGAGGAATTCACGCAACTTGCGCTCTGCACGTCGTTGACTTGCAGCGCCGCTATCCGCCCATGAAGTCATATCCGCCGCCTATTGCAACCGTATACCTTGAGTTACTATAAGCAGCGGATATCAGTATACAAAAAATGCTTATTCAGCATCTTAAGCATATTTTTATTAATGTAAGCAGTATGATTGAGAAAAGGCAATCTATATCTATTATAATGCCGTATCTACATTAAGGCTTGTCCTGCGCGCCACGAACGTGCCTAAAAGTAGAAGGTGATAACCGCGTTTGCACCGTCGGAGAGTTACGGAGCGCGCAGTCAATGCCATATCGTCTGTCTACCGCTTGAGCTTCGGAAAAGAAGCTACGTCTACAGTATATACTCCGTTAAATCCGAATTGCAATACCGACTGCCAAAAATTTTTCCGCAAAGCATTGAAAAAGCATGATAAATCGGACGTATTCCGCCCTCGGCAAAGATATGGCAACAAAAATTACTTTATATAATAAAGTAAACGATATAAAAAACAGCGACGCTTTACTGCTCGCAAAACGTCGCTTGATTGATAAAAAATTTTCCTTACCGACACACTTTAGCCTGCATAGCAAGCAAAAATGCGCTTAATAGGTAAATAATATCCGCCTTATTCGCCGCCCTTCTGTCTCTTCAATCTCTCGAGGAAAGGAGGAATACGCGAGCTGCCGCGATTATCTGCCGTAGGCTGCGGCTCCGCAGGGCGAGGCTGATTGCCTGCATATCCTTGAGATGATGAAGGATTGTAACGCGGGGGCACAAAACCGCTGCTCACGAAATTATTGCGACCTGCAGCCGTACCCTGTCCCTGAGGCTGAGCATACGAATTATAGCCGCCTTGCCTGTAATCGGGCTGAGCGTACTGATTGGGCGCGGTATAGCCGCCTCCATACCCTCCCGAAGGCATTGCGCCGCGCTCGTTGCCGTAAGCACCAGAAGGCGCGCGGGAATTGTCCGCTCCCTGAGGGGCGTTGTACGTATTGCGCTGCTGATTGCCCGCATTATACTGCGCGCTTGCTCCCGTGTCGTAACTGGTCAGATTATTATAGCCGTCATAGCCGCCTTGGTGCTTCTGCTTATGCTCATACTCGTTGAGCCTGTTCATAATATCGTCATAGCCGCCGCTCTTGTTCGCGCCGAGCCTGTCGACTATAGAAGTATCGTTGATATCATAGCTGTTGTATGCAGGTCTCTGAATGGGAGTGTCGCTGTCAAAGCCGGTAGCTATAATGGTAGCCCTTACCTTATTGGCAAACTCCTCTTCCAATCCTGCGCCGAATATAATGTTGGCGTCGGGATCTGCAATCTCTCTCACAAGACCGCAAGCGTACTCTACCTCGTCCAAAGCAAGGTCATGACCGCCCGTAATATTGATAATAATATTCTTTGCGCCCTCGATATTGGTGTCGAGCAACGGCGACGCTACGGCGGCGCGCATAGCCTTGATAGCCTTATCGGAGCCCGTGCCCTCGCCTATGCCCATGTGCGCCACGCCCTTATTGGACATAACGGACTTTACGTCTGCAAAGTCGAGATTGATAAGCGAAGGTATGACTATAAGGTCGCTTATGGACTGGACAGACTTACGCAATACCTCGTCCGCTTCTAAAAACGCCTTGACCACGGGCGTGCCCTTGGGCATTATCTGAGTAAGTTTCTGATTGGGAATGACAAGCAAGGTATCGACATAATCCTTAAGTTTCTCCAAGCCCTGCAAGGCATTGCTCATGCGGCGCTTGCCCTCGAATCCGAAAGGCGTAGTAACTACCGCGATGGTGAGTATGTTCATCTCTTTTGCTATGCTTGCGATGACGGGAGCGGCGCCTGTGCCCGTTCCGCCGCCCATACCTGCGGTGATGAACAGCAAATCCACGCCCTGAAGCTCCTTCCTCAGCTCCTCTCTCGACTCCTCGGCGGCCTTAGCTCCCACATTGGGATCCGCACCCGCGCCCAAGCCCAAAGTCAACTTCTGACCTATCTGAATCTTGGATTGAGCAAGAGACGTCATCAGCGCCTGCTTGTCCGTATTGACGGCAACAAAATCCGCGCTCTTAATCTCTGCCTTTATCATACGGTTGACAGCGTTGCATCCGCCGCCGCCCGCGCCTATAACTTTAATTTTGGCAGTGCCTGTTAGATAATCGGACATATTTAAGCCCTCCTTAACTTACTGATTATGCGACTGATAAAGCCGCTTTCGCTTTTTCTTATCTGCGCCTGACGCATCAATGATATCAGCGACGAATATCTCGTATCGTCATATCCGACGACGTTGGGAGATAAAGGCGTAATTGACTTATTAAGACACTTGGCAAGATACTTGATTGCTCCGCGGATATTGAATATCGCGTCGCCTGTAGCAAATATCCTCTTGCAAGACTCGTCGTCCGCAACCGCTCCCATAACGCCGCTCAGCTTGGCGGCGATATTCTTGATAGAATTCCTCACGACCTCGTTGATTTCTACAGAGCGGTACCTAAGCACCTTGCCGTCCTCTTGAGGGACGCTGTAGAACGAGCCGTCGTCATAGTCGCTCATCAAATCTATCTGACCGAACAGCGACATTGCCGCATATATATCTACCCCGAGGCTCTCAGTCAAGTCCGCAGCTATTACCGCCGCGCCCGTCGTTACGCTCTCCAGCCCTTGCAAGCCGTCTCCTCTGACTCCCGCCACGCTGCACTCGAGAAAGCCTAAATCCACGAATATCTCTCCGCTGCTGCGGTAGGACGGATCGAGCAATGTCATCGCCTGAGCGTGCGCCGAGCATATGTATTCTGCCCGAGAGGACTCGGTAGCGGGCAATATGTTATTGATAACCGTCGCAAAGGACTTGTGGCACATGATGTACGATAGGAATGACTCCAATCTACCGCCGCTCATGCCTATAGGATCGGTTACCGCTTCTCCGCCGTCGACCTTGTAGCCCAAAGCGCACTTTTGTATGATATCATAGCTGATACCCGCCGTAAGAGTGCCCCTTTCCGCTATGGAATCAAGCAGCTTAGCGGTGATTACGCTGCTCTCGCTAATCTTATCGTAAAACACGTCGCCGTAAAATCTGCAAAACGCAGACGGAACGCTTACGTATAAGACCTCGTGTCCCAAGTGCGGCGGAAGGTGATGATACGCCTTACTTACCGCATCTTCGAAGGTAGAACTGTTAAGCCATTGCCCGTCGAAATAACCCTCGTATTCCTCGGTGGCAATGCCTGTGATATTAATCAATCCCTTATTGCTGCACTCTCCCGTAGCAAGAGTAACCGTATTGGATCTGACATCGAGTACGCACAGTTCTTTAGCCATATATTTTAATTATAATATAAGAGTGTGTAGCTGTCAACGGAATAACGACATATTTTGCGCGCGCACGCGTATAGAAAAATAACTGTTAATTACTCTCAATCACTCTCGATACTTACAATCTTCGGAAAAAATCTCACGCTTCTTACTATCCGCCGCCCTATATGCCGGCTATTGTCTCGATAATCTATCGCTCTTATAGATATAGGCAATTAAAAAGCCGCCTATTATCTCAAGCGGCTAAGTCTATAAGTAACTATCAACCGAAAAATTATACGGGGAAATATTGCGCCCATGCGGCAATAAGTTTTCCATCGACGACTTTAGGATAGATATAGCCGCCGCTTATATCGTATATTCCCTCTTTAAGACTGCTGATGTACGCCGCATATATTGCCTGCCACACGTACGATATGTCGCCGCTGTCGTAGATTATCAGATGAACGCCCGTGTTGGTGGTGAGGTCTATATAATTATCCTCGTCGCCGTGCGCGGTAACATAACGCAAGCTCTCTATAAAGTAAGCCAGCTTGTCCTCCATGAAGTAAGTGCTCTCCGCTCCCGCAATAAGTTTGCTAAGCCAATCTATCTCAACAAACTCGCCCGCGGTAGCGCTCTCGAGCATGTATCCGCCTATATATATGCAACCCGAGCCGAACGAGTCGCTTAAACCTACGACTTTCAGCTCTCTGTCAAGCAGCGCATATCCGCCGCCGAGCACGCCGACTGCAATATACGGCACTCTCAAAGTACAGTTGATAGCCACGATAGAGGGAAAACGCCTTTCTATAGTAATTACCTTAACCCAGGGCACGGCTCTTTCGATATTGGCAATGACGGCTTCTTCTTTAAGAGAAAAGACGCTGCCGCCCTTTTTTATTCCGGAAGCAGCGGCTATTTCATCGTTTTGAGCGTCGCTGAAAGTTAAGCCCGAGGTAGTAACGACCTTGACGTTGCCGATAGCGAATATGCTGCACGCCAAGACGACTATTACCACCGCTACCGCCAGCGACGATATCAAAACGATTGCTCTTCTGTTCATCAAGAACTCCTTTCTATTCTCGCTCCAAGCTGCGCAAGTATGCGCGACATATCCTCATAACCTCTGTCGATGTGGTATATATCCTTAACTTCCGTAATACCTTCGGCAGCAAGTCCCGCAAGCACTAAAGACGCTCCGCCCCTAAGATCCGTGGCACACACCTCCGCGCCCTTGAGCCTACTTACCCCTCTCACTATAGCCGTACGGTCTCGCACGGTAATATCGGCGCCCATCTTCTTGAATTCCGGCACGGTCTTGTATCTTGTCTCGAATATATTCTCCACAATTACCGACGTGCCCTTGGATATGGTCTGCAAGGCAAGCATCTGCGTCTGCAAATCGGTGGGAAAGCCCGGGTAATACATCGTATCTATCCTGTCGAGCGAACGCATCCGACCTTTACTTTTCACTATGATTTTATCACCCTTACAATATATTTTGCAAGCGGTTTTAGAAAGTTTGGCTATCAGCGAATATATGTGCTCGGGCACTACTCCTCTAAGCTCTACGTTGCCCGAACACATCGCCGTCGCAATTATGTATGTACCTGCTATTATTCTGTCGGGTATAGGCGTGTACTCTATGCCGTGCAGCCGCTTCACACCTTCGATAACTATGACGCTGCTGCCCGCGCCCGATATCTTTGCGCCCATAAGGTTGAGAAAATTCTGTAAATCGGCAATTTCGGGCTCTTTCGCGCAGTTGCGCAAGATAGTTTTGCCTTCCAAAAATACGCTTGCCATCATTAGATTTTCCGTAGCTCCCACGCTGGGCAAGTCCAATACTATCTGCGCGGCTTCCGCCTTGGACGCGTCGCAGTCGAGATAACCGTACTCTTCGTTGATGTCTATGTTGAGTTCTCTAAGTCCGCTCAAATGTATATCAATAGGTCTCATGCCTATCTCGCATCCGCCGGGGTATGAAATCTTGGCCTTTTTCACTCTCGAAAGCATGGGGCCCATTAAAAAAATCGACGAGCGCAGCTCTTTTGCAAGCACGCAAGGCACCTCGCCGCAATATATATCGGACGAGTCCACCGTAATGTTGCCCATATCGTCTCTTTCTACCACGCAGCCGATATTGATCATTATCTTGAGCATATTGGTTATGTCGCTGATGTCGGGACAATTACGAAGCGTAACTTTATCTTCTGTCAATATACATGCCGCAAGTAGCGGCAGAACGCTGTTTTTAGCTGCTTTGACGTCTATGCTCCCCTCTAAAGGGTTGCCTCCTTCTATTATGTATCTGCTCATATTCTTCTCTCCGAATAGCATAGTGCGGTCAGAATAACCGCATAAGTTTCAATACATTTTATGGTGCGCAACCGATTTATGTGATTTAGCCGCTATCCGCTCGAGTATACCCACGCCAGACATAAACATTACAAGGGACGTGCCGCCCGCGCTTATAAACGGAAGCGGAAGTCCCGTGGGAGGGATGCTGCCCGTTACTACCGCTATGTTGAGAAGCGTCTGAACCGCTATAATAGAGGTGATACCCGCCGCAAGATAGCTGTCGAATCTGCTGCTTGCTCTCAGCGCAATCAGTATGCCTCGCCATATGATAATCGCGTAGATTAGCATGATTATAAGACAGCCGAACCAGCCCAACTCTTCTCCTATTACCGAGAATATGAAGTCGCTTTCCGCAAAGGGCAAGAAGAGATACTTTTGTCTTGAGTTGAACAGTCCCACGCCGAACAGACCGCCCGCTCCGAGCGCATAGTACGACTGTATCAGCTGATAGCCCTCCCCCAGCGGCGACGACCACGGATCGAGAAAAGCGACAATGCGCTTAAGTCTGTAAGGCTCTAAAGCTATCAGGGCTATCACTACTACTACCGCAGGTACCGCCATAAGCGCAAAGTGCTTCAACTTAGCCCCGCCTACGAACAGCATGATGATTACGACGAAAGCAACGCACATCGTAATAGACATGTTGGGCTCGAGCATGATAAGCACGCAGATAATGAGCGCGGCAAGCAGTACGGGTATCATATTGCCGAACGTAACCGCGCTCTTGCGACTGAAACACGCCGCGATGAAAATCACTAACGCAAACTTTGCGTAATCGGACGGCTGAAAAGTAGTAAAGCCCAAATTGATCCAACGCGTCGCACCGTAATTCTCCACTCCCACCCCGGGAATAAATACGAGCGCAAGCAATATTACGGCAATGCCCAGTATGATAAATCTGAATCTGAAATAATGACGCGTGTCAAGCATGGTCATGACGAGATATACAGCTATCGCTACGGCTAAAGCGACGGCTTGCTTTTTTACGTAAAAAAAGCTATCGCCCGTCTCGAGCATCGCGCCGTAGCTGCCCGCGCTGTACTGCATAACAAGTCCGAACAGCGATAAAAACAATACGCTGAAAAACAGTACCTTATCCGCTACTACTTTATATCTGGTATCAGGCATCTCTTACTCTCCCTCAATGCCTGCTGCAGACAGCCTTTACGATGCAATCAAACGCTTCTCCCCTCTCCACAAAATCTCTGTATCTGTCAAAGCTGGACGTCGAGGGAGAAAACAAGACGTTGTCCGCCTCTTTACCGCGAGCCTTCTCTACTGCCTCGTACAGTCCCGCCGATATCTCAAAGGTGCACTTAGCATTCTTAGGCAGCGCGTCCTTAATGGAATAGACGTTATCTCCCGTAGCAATCACGTACTTTACGTTATCGGGAAGAGAGTCGAAAAACCTATCGTAAGATATGCCCTTGTCGTATCCGCCGACTATCAGCGCGGTATCGCCTATCATCGATCGGCACGCCTTAATCGTGCTGTCTATGTTGGTAGCTTTGGAATCGTTATAATACCGCTTGCCATCGTACATCCCCATGTATTCCATTCTGTATCTGGGGGACGTAAAGGTCTTAAGCGCTTTGACTATGTACTTATTTGGTATGCCCATGAGCTTAGCAACCGTAACCGCCGCAAGCGTATTGGCAAGATTATGTACGCCCGATATGCGTATGTCCTTAACTTTAATGATTTCTTCGGGCTTATCTTCGCAAAAGTAAACTGCGTCGCCGTATACGTAGCAGCCCTTAACTCTCTGCTCAAGCGAAAAATAATACGCGTTGGACGTAATTACACTTTCAAAGCCTCTTACTACCGCGTCGTCGTAATTGAGTATCGCATAGTCCGCTGCCGTCTGATTGAGGAATATCTTGCGCTTGGCGTCGGCATACTCGTCAAAGCTGCGGTGCCGCTCGTAATGATCTGGCGTTATGTTTAGGCAAACCGCGTACTTTGCCCTGAACTCGCATATGCTTTCAAGCTGAAAGCTGGACAGCTCCAGCACTATGACCGCGCCGCCGTCTATCGTGCTGACCGCGCCTGCGTACGACCGACCTATGTTGCCGAGCGCATAGCTGTCTATGCCCGCCTCTTTAAGCATTGCATGCGTGAGCATGGTAACGGTAGTCTTGCCGTTGGTGCCCGTGATTGCTACAATCTCGTTGCGCGAGCTGCGATATGCAAGCTCTACCTCTCCTATCACCTCAATACCGCACAGCTTTGCGTATTCGATCAATCGATGATTCATCGGCACGCTCGGGCTGACGACTACGGTGTCTATACCCTTGAGCACATGCTCGTAAGACTTGCCGCTCCTATTCTCGCACTCTATATCCGATAATGCCTTGCCGCTCTCATCGTATATCACCGCCTGACAGCCCAGCTTGTCAAGCAATTTGATTGCGCCCATTCCGCTTACGCCCGTACCGAAAACCAATACCTTCTTCATAAATCAATCAGACAATAACGCTAATCACCGCAATGATACCGCCTATAGCCGTAATCAACGTATAATACGTTACTATCTTGCTCTCCTTTATGCCTTTATATTCCAGATGATGATGATAAGGAGCCATAAGAAATACTCGCTTCCCTTTCGCCTTATAGACAAGCACCTGCACTATAACTGATATGCAAGATACAACGTACATTATTCCGATTAAAAGATTAATAAACGGATTTTTAATAAATACGGTAATTACGGCTAATGCTCCGCCTATGGAAAGCGAACCGGTATCGCCCATAAATATCTTGGCGGGGTTGGAATTGAACCATATAAACGCAAGCAACGCCCCTATCATAGCAAACGCAAATACCGCAACCGAATCGAGCTGTTGCCTGTATGCGGTATTGCTCTCGTCCGCCACGCTTGCAAGAAGATAAACCAAAATAAGCGATAGCGCAATGAATCCCGTAGTCGAAGTCTTGGCGACCAGTCCGTCCAATCCGTCTGTGAGATTGACGGCATTGGTCATGGCGATAAATAAGATAAAACAAAACGGGATATATCCCCATCCCAAATCGAGCGTTACGTTGGTAAACGGCAAGGCAATAGACGTGCCTACATACGGATTGCGATAACAAAAAATTGTTAAGATTATAGCAACGCCCGCCTGTCCTATGACTTTCTGATACGCCTTGAGCCCTTGATTGTGCTTAGTGCGCACCTTGATAAAGTCGTCGAGAAAGCCGATAAGTCCGTAGCACAGCGTTACCGCCACGGCAACCGCGCCGAGAGTAAAGCTCATTGCGCCGAACGCCGCGGACGTAATGGTCATACCTATCAAAAACATCAGTCCGCCCATAGTAGGCGTGCCGCTCTTGCCCTCGTGCTTGTCCACGTAGCTGAGTATGGGTTGTCCCGCCTTAAGCCTTTTCATAAGCGCGATTATTGGATAGGCAACCGCCATCGTTACGAAAAAAGCGACGATAATAACCAGTGAATATTTAACGTATATGTTCATTTTTCGACAGACTCTCTAACAGTTGTTCATAATCGCTATAGTGGCTTTTTACGCCCTTTTCGTCGATATAATTCTCGCTTCCCTTGCCTGCAAGGATAACTATATCGCCCTTGACTGCCGTCTTACAGGCGTAATCTATAGCCTCCCGCCTATCGGCAATAACTACAGCTTTATGCTCGCAATCCTTAGCAATGCCTTGCAGTATCTGCGCGATAATATCTTCTCGGCGCTCGCTCCTTGGGTTGTCGCTGGTGATTATCACCTTATCCGACAGCTCCGCAGCTATCGCGCCCATAAGCGGTCTTTTTAACTTGTCTCTGTCTCCGCCGCAGCCGAAAAGCACGGTTATATTATCGCCAAGCTCCGCGCAGGCTATAAGCAGATTGCGCAATCCATCGGGAGTGTGGGCAAAGTCTATGACGTATTTTACCCCGCCGCTTTCATACACGTTAAACCGCCCTTCGGGAGCGGGAAGCCGAGCAAGAGCGCGCGCAATGTCCTTGCGGGATATGCCCATCTTATCCGCAACGGCAATCGCCGCAAGCGTGTTGCTCACGTTGAACTTGCCGTACAGGTTGCTTTTGACCTCGAATATGTCGTCTATATCGTTGACGATGTAGTCGTTGTACAGCGAGTTGTACTCTATGGCGAAGATGTCCGCAGGGTTGGAAAGTCCGTACGTTACTTTATCGATATTCAGCTCGTTGTTCAGCTTTATTCCGAGCTCGTCGTCGCTGTTGATTACGGCGCAGCGGCACTGCTTGGAAGTAAAAAAGCTCTCCTTGACTTGCGCATACTCCTCCATGGTCTTGAAAAAGTCCAGATGGTCTTGCGATATATTGGTAAATACGCCTATATCGAATAGGATATTGGCGGTCTTTTTCAGATAAATAGCGTGGGCGGATACTTCCATCACGACGGCGCGGCAGCCCTTGTCGTACATCTCCTTCATCAACTTATTGAGCTGCCACGGATCGGGCGTAGTAAGGCTTGCGGGATAGGTATGCTCGCCGTCGCTGTAATACATCGTGCCGATTAGTCCGCACTTTACTCCGCCCTCGTTAGCTATGCCTGCAATCAAATAAGACGTAGTAGTTTTTCCGTTGGTCCCCACTACCGCGATTGTCGTCATCTTGTCTGCGGGATTGTCAAAGAAATTGCCGCAAGCAATAGACAGCGCTTTCCTCGTGTCGGAAACTATAAGCTGCGGAACTTTTAAGCCTTGGACATGCGTCTCGCACATAATTGCCGCCGCGCCATTATTGACGGCGTCGCCTATATATGAATGTCCGTCGCTTTGAGAACCTTTAAGAGCTATATACAGACTATCGACGCCGACATCGCGACTGTCTATCGTAATATTGCCGACTTCGACATTGTCGTAGCAATATACGCCCTGCAAGTCGATATTTTCTATAATCTTACTCAATCGCATACTACGCAACCTCCTACGTCAATCAATATACCGCATATTATATTTAATTAATACGCTGTCGCAAAAACCAATCGCTTTCGACATTATACGAGCCGCCCTCTATGCCGCTACCCCATGCAGAAGTACGTTACGGTCTTGGTAGATACTTGCGCGCCCGCCGCAGGCAACTGATACACTACCTTGCTCCCTTCTCCCGCAAATTCGTAATCTATGCCGTTTGACTTGAGAATTGCCGCCGCCTCGGATAGAGTTTTGTCCGTGATATCGGGCATGACGAATGTCTGTACGTCCTCTCCTTTATGCGGCGCGACGCCGTAGTATGAATACATGCCCGAGAAAATCTGCCCTACGTACGGAGCCGCGACTATACTGCCGTAATACACGTATCCCTGCGGCTCGTCTACGAGAAAGAGACATACTACTTCGCGCCCGTTAATTTCCGTAAATCCTACAAAGGAGGATATATACTTGCCCCTTGCTATCGCGCCGTTTTCATACTTTTGGGCAGTGCCTGTCTTACCGCCGATATTGTAGCCCGCGACTGCGGCGTTCTTTCCGCTGCCCTCATCGACTACTCCGTACAAATACTGCTTGAGCGTAGCGGAAGTCTGCTCGCTTACAGTACGGTTTTTTACCGACTCCCTTCCTCTGTAGGCAAGTTTACCCGATACGTCTATTATCTCTTCCACGAAATAAGGGGTATACAGATATCCGCCGTTGATGCACGAAGCGACCGCCGCGGCAAGCTGAACGGGAGTAACTGCTATCGCCTGCCCGAAGCCTATCCTTGCAAGGTCTACGCTCTTGACCGACTCTTGCTTAATCATCAGTCCCGAGACCTCTCCGTAGTAGTCTATCCCCGTCTTGCTGCCTAAGCCGAATTTATCGAAATATCCATACATGGTATCCGTTCCGGCGCTTAAAGCTACGTCTACGAACACACAGTTGCACGAGTTGTATATACCGTGGACGAAGTCTTGGCTGCCGTGTCCTATGGAGCGCCAACACTTGATTCTCTGACCGTCTACCGTGCAGCTTCCGCCGCAATAATACGACTGCTTGATATTGCCCGTCTCTATACCTATGGCGGACGTAAGAATCTTAAAAGTAGAGCCCGGCTCGTACACGTCGGTAATTGCGTTGAGCGAGGACTGCTCCATCAGTAAGCCTATGTCGTCTCTGGGAATATTATTGAGGTCGTAAGAGGGAGCCTGCGCCATGGCGAGCACCGCTCCGCTCCCCGCGTCAAGCATCACGCAACTTGCGGACTTCGCGCTGTACTTAGCGGCGGCGTCGGATACCGCCTTTTCCGCAAGTCCCTGCACGGTGGCGTCTATCGTGAGCTTTACGCTCATGCCCTTGGTCGGAGCTACGTAATACGTATCGCCGTCCTTTAGCTCTCTGCCTATAAGGTCTGTCTCTGTATAAGAATATCCGTTCTGCCCCTTAAGATACTTGTCGTATTGCAACTCCAATCCGCTCTGTCCTAAGTTATCGGCATTGGTGAAGCCGAGCACTTGAGTCAAAAAGTTGCCGTAAGGATAATATCTCGAACTGTCCGCGGTAAAATAAATGCCCGAAAAATTCTTTGCCTCGATATTAATCTTTTCTTCGCGCGTGATTTTTCTGCACAGCCTTGTCTCGGACACTCCCTTTTTATTCAACTTACCGAGCAATGCCGTATAGTCGATATCGAGAAGCTGAGCAACATACTTTGCGGTAACTTCGCTATCCTTGACGTCGTTAGGTCTGCAATACATCGTATAAGTGGTCTTTGACGACGCTATGACGTTGCCGTTGATATCGGTGATGTCGCCCCTGTCTGCCGTAAAGGGTAAGTCTCTCGTCCATTGCTCGTATGCAAGCAGTTGCAGATTAGAGCCGTTAATAATCTGAACGTAGAGCAACCTTCCCGCCAAAGCGCAAAAAAATAAGGTTATCAGCAGTATTACTGCCAACAACCTTTTACGTATGCTGATATGTGAAATCTTGTCCATCGACCGCCTCCGAGTAATATATTTATTCTCGAGGGCAATCGAATATGCTCTTTTAACCTACCTGCTTGTCTACCCAATCGCAGAAATTGTCAAACCAATTGGTATTGCTGTCATAGTCATAGCTTGCAGCCGACGCGCAGTCGAGCGCTATGAGCTGTCCGTCGGGAGTCTCCATATATGCGGGGGCAGTCTGAGTATACTCGGATACCGCTCCTTCTGCCGACGCAGAGCCCGCGCCCAATCCGATATTGACGAATATAAGCGTAGCTACTATTGCTATTATCGCAAAGTAAAGCACGATAAGCATCTTAGCCTTGAAGTTAAGGCTCCTCTTCTTCTTTTCTTTGCCCAAGCTGTCGCCCAAGCCGTAAGCCTCGGCGGCATCGTAGTCAGCCGCGTTCATATCTTGACGCTCTGATTGAGCGTATCTTCTGTCATAAGACGCCATGTACGCAGGTTGAGGCGCGCTCATGCCGGCTTGAGGATGCTGAACGGGAGCGGGTGCATAATACTGCTGAGGCATAGCAGCATACTCCCTTGCGGCATAATTTGCGTTGGGATATGCGTATGAATTGCGATTATAAGCGTTATTGTTATAATTAGCTCTTGCGGCGTCTCTCGTATCCATATAGTACGCGCCGTACTGCTCGCTTTCTACCGCGTTGTCCATTGTCTTTTCAGCCAATCTGTTCATATCTATATCCTCCAACCTGTTATTATATTTTTTGCGCTATTCTCAGCTTTGCGCTGCCTGCTCTTTTATTCGCTTCAAGCTCCCTATCGTCTGCTACTATAGGCTTTCTGCTTATTATCTCTATCTCTTTTTTCTTATCGCAGGTACATATAGGTTGTCCCGCGGGACATATGCACGATGCGCTTAGATAATTAAATGTCTGCTTTACTATCCTGTCTTCCAGCGAGTGAAAGGTTATTACGCATATCCTTCCGCCGCTTTTCAGTCTGCGCGCCGCGCCCTTTATCATCTCGGACAGTCCGTCCAACTCGGAGTTGACCTCTATCCTTATGGCTTGGAAGGTGCGCTTACAAGGATTGCCCGAGCCGTACCTTTCTTTAGGCGGAAAGCACTTGCTCACTATCTCGGCAAGCTGAGAGGTGGTAGTTATCGCCTGCTCCTTCCTGCGCCTGCATATAGCTGCGGCAATCTTCCTTGAGTAACGCTCCTCGCCGTACTGCCATATCACTCTTGCAAGTTCCTTTTCCTCATAGCCGTTGACTACGTCGAAAGCGGAAAACTTGGCTTGAGAGTCCATCCTCATATCCAGCGGTCCGTCCTCTTTATACGACATGCCGCGCTCTGCATTATCAAGCTGATACGACGATACCCCAAGGTCCATCAAGATTCCGTCTATCTCCGACACGCCCAACTCGTCAAGATGAACTTCGAAGTTCTTGAAATCGTCATGAACGTAGCTTATCTTGCTTGCGTATCTTTCAAGTCTTGCGCTTGCGGCTAATATAGCCTCGCTATCTTTATCTATAGCAATAAGTCTGCCCGAGTGCAGGCGGCTGACTATCGCCTCGCTGTGTCCGCCCCCGCCGAGGGTGCAATCCACATACACGCCGTCGGGCTTAATATCCAAGCCGTCAATGCACTGCTCAAGCATTACAGGGATATGACTGAACTCCATATCAGAACGTAAGCTCCGGATTGACGGACTCGAAATTACTCTTGTACAGATAATCGTACTTCTCGCCCCTGCAATGAGCTTCCCATCTCTCTACGTCCCAAAGCTCTATCTTATTGCCCAGTCCCACAAAGACAACGTCCTTGGAGATATTGGCATACTTCTTGGCTTCGGGCATGAGGGTGAAACGTCCCTGATTATCTTCGCTCAGCTCACACATGGAAGATATCAATATTCTTGCATTGTTGAGCGACTCGCCTGCGGCAACTGTAACCATGCTCTCGAACTTCTCGAGCATCTTATTTGCCGTCTCGGCGGTAATAAGGCTAAGGCAGCCGTCTGCGGAATACATT
Source organism: uncultured Clostridia bacterium (assembly GCA_947175555.1). Lineage (GTDB taxonomy): Bacteria > Bacillota > Clostridia > Christensenellales > UBA3700 > Alloclostridium. The sequence goes on from CAMWNK010000014.1 coordinate 36,043, forward strand.
GCATAAATGCCGGCTGTGCCCATATTGTAACGGAACTTCAGCGGTATTCTCAATCTACCCTTATCGTCAGCATGAAGATAATACTTACCGATAAACATTCTGCCCTATCCTCCTGTTAGTGTAGTTATATTATAAACAGAGAAAAATCCCCTGTCAACCACTTTTTTCCACTAAATTGCATAAAATTGCACGTTAAAAATTTGACAATCAATATTTTGTGTCGTACATATGTTCTTATACAATTTTTTATAATTTTTAGGCTTGAAAATTCTGCTTTTAAGTGGAAATTCGGTGGAAAATTTTTCCTATTTTATCAACATTTTTAGGCATTTATCCACAAAAACACTGTGGATAAGTAGAAAATCAGAAATATTACGACTGAAATATCGTCATCGAGCCACTGCTCTGACTTGCAAGCATTTTCAGCGCGAAATCATAGGCTGCGCGCATAAAATTTTAACGCCGATTCAAATGTAAACATATGTTTTTATATGTGTCTGCACTGTATTGGAAAATGAATAATATACATAAATTATGAATAATTATAACATTGCCTGAGCGGCAAAATAATAATGATATATATATTGTTTATATATAAATAATTAAATAATATAATATTATAATACTTGTATAAGTTGATTATTCAATATATCGCAGGACGTAAGATAATACTTTATCCCCTTTTTATCTACGATTAGGTTCTGTCTGCAATCGCTGCCGTGCAAATGTCCGTATACCACCGCGTCGACATTGTATGACGCTATCATATCCGTTATTGCATTGTCGCCGTATCTGACGTCAAAGGGCGGATAATGGCACATGACTATTACCTTATCGTCATCTCCTCTCATCTTGCTCATCTCTTTCAATGAAAGTCCCAAGCGTATCTCTTCTCTTTTGAGTATCTTAATATCTTGAGGGGAAGTCGCTCCCTGTTGCCACAGCCTGCTGCCGCATATCAGCACGTTATCAAGCCTTAGGCAATCATTCTGAATAGCGTACATTCCCGTAGGCAACAGCGCCCTCACCTTGCCTATCGTGCTCCACCAATAGTCATGGTTGCCCTTTATGATTACTTTCCTGCCCTTCAGTCTCGCTACCCTGTCTATATCGCAAACAGCATCGCCCGCATTCATCGCCCAAGACAAATCTCCCGCAAGCAGCACGACGTCATCGTCTGCCACCTTGCTCGCCCAATCCGCCTCTATAGCAGCCATATGTCCCAGCCACTTATCACCGAAAATATCCATAGGCTTATCCACGCTGCCCGACAAGTGT
>CAMWNK010000015.1 GCA_947175555.1 uncultured Clostridia bacterium
CATTTATTAGAATAAGGGCATTTTTGCGTTTTTTAAGGATAAAGACAACGATTAAGAAAACAACAATCCGTTCTAATAAAATTTATTAGAACAACTTGGCAAGTGAACGAGCTAACCTCCAAAACAGCATAAAACATAGAAAAAGCGGTCAAAATCGACTGATTTTAACCGCTTCTGGCGCACCCTGAGGAGTTCGAATCCCCAACCTTTGGTTCCGTAGACCAACGCTCTATCCAATTGAGCTAAGGGTGCATATGATTTTTATACGCAAAACAGCGAGCAATACACTTGCATTTGCTAATATATTATAGACGCAGGCGTCAACTTTGTCAATCGAATTTATATACTTGATTAATGACGGATAATGCAGATTAAGTATATAATGCGCCTGCCGCACGTTACTAATTATACATAATTACGAATAATATAAGCCAATAATGTGCTTTTATGCATAAATTGTGCATACTCAATAACAAATTGTTAAGTTACAATTTTAATATCACATATTATCTAACATATTGTTATTTATTTACTAACATTGCGTTATTTACTTGCATATTTATACAGACAACATTATAATATTAACATATTTGAAATTTACTCTTTAAGGAGAACTAAAATGAAAAAGAAGTTATTACTCATCGTAATGATTTTAGCAATAGCCATTACTGCCGTAATCGGCATAGCGGCTTGCAACGACGATACCATTATCGTATACACTAACGCGTATTTTGCACCCTTTGAATATATGCAAAATCAAGAAATCGTAGGCGTTGACGTCGACATAATGAATAAAGTCGGCGAAAAGCTCGGTAAAAAAGTTAAGTTTGTAAATACTGATTTTGCTATGGTAATTCCTGCCGTTTCCGAAGGTAAGTTGTGCGACGCAGGCGCAGCCGGTATTACCGTTACCGACGAGCGTAAAGAAAAGGTAGACTTCTCTATCGAGTACTATACTTCCGTACAGTATGTAATTTACAAGGTTGGCTCTTTTGAGACCACCACGGCAACCGACGGCACAACAGCGATATTGTGGGAAAAGCTCGCAGGAAAAAAGATAGGCGTACAGCTTGACACCACCGGCAATATTTACGTTGGCGGAGAAATCAATAAAGATGACGGCTTTGACGGAGTTTTGTTTGAGACCGGCGCCGAATGCAAGCCTTACGACGATGCAATGCTTGCCTCAACCGCTCTTAAGTCCGGTCAAATCGACTGCGTAGTAGTTGACGAACTGCCCGCCAAGTACATAGTAAACAGTAGCGATGGCGCATATGCGTGCGCGGCTCTCTATTACGATGCGGATAGCGCAACCGAAGAGCAGTACGCTATAGCGGTAACTAAGGGCAATACTACCCTTCTCAATGCTATCAACGAAGTTCTTACAGAAATGCTCGTAAAAGATGCAGACGGTAAGACTCAGATAGACAAGTTGGTATCCAAGCACTTTGGTATCAACGGCTAATTAAACCTATTAATACGGATTAATAACAATTTATCGGCAAGAGAGCGTTGCTCTCTTGCCTTTAACGTTAAAGGCATATGGATTTTTTTAAGGATATAGGCAAGATACTTTCGACATCGGAATACATGTCGTATATTTGGAGCGGATTAAAGACAACGCTTATCGTGTCTTTAGGCGCAGCCGCGCTGGGAATGTTGCTCGGCATGTTGGTCGCTGTAATTAAGATATCGGCGCAGTCGAATAAAAAACTGAAAGTCCCCGAAATAATTTGCAACATATATATAGGCATTATTCGCGGCACGCCTGTCGCCTTGCAGCTGTTTATAATGGCGTTTGCGATACTTGCAATCCGCAACTTCCCTCTTGAAATAACGGCAATATTGACGTTTGGCATCAATTCGGGCGCATACGTTGCAGAAAACTTGCGCGCAGGTATAATGTCCGTAGATATCGGACAGACCGAAGCGGGACGCTCGCTCGGATTAAGCAGCTCTACCACAATGATGAGCGTAGTTATTCCGCAAGCGATTAAAAACGTTATTCCCGCCATGGGCAACGAGCTGATTGCATTAATCAAAGAGACGTCTATCGTCAGCATGGTAGGACTTATCGACCTGACGTTTGCAGCTAAAATCATAGGAGCAGGCGATAAGATGGCGGACTACTTTGTCCCTATGATGGTCGTTGCAATTTTCTATCTCGCAATAGTTTATATACTTACTTTCGTCTTAAGAAAATTAGAGCGGAAATTGCGTGAAAGCGAACAACACATAAGCGACAAAAAAGCAGCTAAGGTACAAGCCAAGACAACTAAAAAACTTAACCGTATTCAAGCCCGCTACGATAAATACGTCGCAAGCGTAAAGACTGATACGCAGGAGGATATGTAATGCAAGAGCTCGAAATAAAGCAAAGCGCAAGCACAGATGACCAAGTAATGCTAAAAATCGATAATCTTACAAAGTCGTTTGGCAACAATCAGGTGCTTAAAGGCATATCTACCGATGTGTGCAAAGGCGAAAAGGTGGTTATTATCGGACCTTCCGGAAGCGGCAAAAGTACTCTGCTGCGTTGTCTTAACTTAATGGAGACTCCTACAAGCGGAGCTGTTTACTTCAACGGCGAGCAGCTTAACGCAAAAAATACGGATATCAATGCACACAGGCAGCATATGGGCATGGTTTTTCAACACTTCAACCTATTCAACAACCTGACTGTAATAGAAAATATCATGCTTGCTCCCGTTAAAATAGGATTGAAACAATTAAGAAAACAGAAAGCCGAATTATTGAAATTAAAAATTAAACAGCTTTTCGGAAAAGACAAGGATAAAGAAGTTAAAGTAACTCTCAATAAGCGCGTAATATACAAGCAAGCGATGGACAATGCCATGCAATTACTTGACCGTATCGGTCTTAAGGATAAAGCAACCGTCTACCCCTCTACTCTCTCGGGCGGGCAAAAGCAACGCATAGCGATAGTGCGCGCGCTTGCCATGAATCCGCAGGTAATGCTGTTTGACGAGCCGACGTCCGCGCTTGATCCCGAGATGGTGGGCGAAGTACTGGAAGTAATCAAGGAGCTTGCAGTCGGCGGTATGACGATGGTCATCGTAACGCATGAGATGGGCTTTGCAAAAGAAGTCGCCACCCGCGTATTGTTTATTGACGAAGGCATAATTAAAGAGGATGCTCCTCCCAAGGAGTTATTCGGCAATCCTAAGGACGAAAGGCTTAAGGAATTCTTATCCAAAGTATTATAATTACTTAGCTATGCGCAAGACGTATTAAATGGCAAGCAACTACAAGTATATCTATAAAATCCCGCTAAAACCGAATTTAGCGGGATTATTTAGTTAGTCATATGAAAAAATAAGCTATCGCATACTCTTTTTATCCAAGTAGTATACGATAATATATACGACAAATTTATAAATCCAGTCTCATTATATAGTCGTCCATGACAAAGCCGCCGCCGATATCCGTAACCGCGCTGTCCTCTATCACAAAGCCCCAATTCTTATAAATTGCGACGGTATCGATATTGCCCTTGTTGACGGTAAGATAAATGCTGTCGCTGCCCTTAGCAATCTCCTTGACTCTTGCAAGCATTGCCGATGCAACGCCTTTACCCCTAAACTTCTTATAAAGATACAGCTTACTCAAGAAAGTGCGCTTGCCCTCATTTACCGCCGCAAGATACCCTGCTCTCTCGCCGTCTGCCAAGACAAACTCAAACACATAATTATCCTGCTCTATCTCCCTTAGCACTACGTCCACACTAAGGAACTTATCCATCATGTAATCCACCTGAGCTACGCCTGTAATCGGCTCAAAATGCTCTCTGGATATCTGGGTTGCCATCTTCTTAAGGAATACGCATTGTTCTGCGGTGCTAATTGTTTCAAAGTCGATTTTCATATTGTCTTTCCCGTAGATCATTATTAACTTGCAGCTTTAATATAGGTTACAATTACGGATAATTAATTTACATTATACTCTTGCGAGCAGTAGCGGGCTGCTTAGGCTTATCTATTGAGTTCGATTATCCGTATAACGTAAACTTAGATTGCTAATATGGCTTGCAATTCTTCTGCGTAAAATCGCTGCATCACACTTATAATAAGCGTTATACAGCGACTATGCAATAATTATAGAATATACTCTATTCGAGCTTACTTAACAAGCAACATTCTGTCGTTGGCAAACTCTCCGCCCGATACTTCGTCGAACTTAGCAAGCAAATCCGCAACCTGTAGATTGCGCTTTTCCTCTCCCTTAACGTCAAAGATAATCTTGCCGCCGTGCATCATGATAAGCCTGTTGCCCATCTTGATAGCGTCCTTCATGTTGTGAGTTACCATCATTGCGGTAAGGCTATTTTCGGCAGTTATGTCTTGCGTAATCTGCAATACCTTTTGCGCCGTCTTGGGATCAAGAGCTGCGGTATGCTCGTCGAGCAGCAACAATCTGGGCTGCTTTAGCGTCGCCATGAGCAAAGTCAACGCCTGTCTCTGTCCGCCAGAAAGCAATCCGACTTTACTTGTCAGTCTATTCTCCAGTCCCAGTCCGAGGGTGGCGAGCTTGTCCTTAAAGAAGCTCTTTTCTTTCTTACTAACGCCCCAGCCCAAGCCTCTTATCTTACCTCTGCGGTTGGCAAGAGCAAGGTTCTCTTCGATATTCATGTTGGCGGCTGTGCCTATCATGGGATCTTGGAACACTCTGCCCAAGAACTTGGCGCGCTTATACTCGGGCAATCGTGTGATATCCTTGCCGTCTATGCTAATGCTGCCGCTCTCTATTCCGAACACGCCGGCTATCGAGTTGAGCATAGTGGACTTGCCCGCTCCGTTGCCGCCGATAACGGTGATAAAGTCGCCGTCCTCTACGGTAATGCTCACGCCTGTCAAAGCGTGCTTTTCGTTGACTGTCCCGATGTTAAAAGTCTTATGAACGTTATCTAACTCAAGCATTATCCTCTTCTCCTTCAACATCGCTCTCAGTATCGACCTGCCCTATTTCTTCCTCAGACGTATCGGACGTCGTATCGAGGATTGCCGCCTGCTTCTTGGCTTTACGGGCTGCCTTGCGCTCGGCTCTCTTTGCGCGGCGCGCATCTCTTTTTTCCATATGCCTTGCATACCAAGGATATTTGCAGAGCTTAGCGTCCGTCCAAGCACTTGCCGCGTCTATACGCTTTTTGATAGCGGGCAGCTTTTGCTTGATAAGCGGCAAGCAGAGCGCAAGCACTACGAGCACAGCCGTAATCAATTTAATATACTCGGTGTTAAGTCCCGCTTGGAATACGAGCGTGATAATTATGCGGTATATGATACTACCGGTAAGCACGCTTATCAGCGTAAGCAAGAAAGAATTCTTGGCAGGGATGATGGTCTCGCCGATAATTACCGACGCAAGACCGATTACGATAGCTCCCGAGCCCATCGTCAACGTTGCATTGCCTTGATGCTGCGCAACGAGCGCGCCCGAGAGCGCGATAAGTCCGTTGGAGAGCATGAGACCGATGAGCTTAGTATTGTCGGTATTGATACCTTGAGCGCGGCTCATCTTCTCGTTAGCGCCGGTAGCTCGTACCGCGCTGCCCAGCTCCGTACCAAAAAACCAATACATCACGCCGATTACCGCCGCTACGACGATAAGTCCCGTAATGAGAGCGGAATACACGGAGTCGAGCTTAATCCAGCTATAGAAGAGAGAATTGTTGACAAGACCGATACTTGCGCGCTTATTCATTATCAGATAGTTGATAGAATACAGCGCGGTGAGAGTAAGAATACCCGAAAGTATGGGCGGTATACGGAACTTGGTATTGAGTATGCCCGTTATCAGTCCCGCGCCGCAGCCGCCTATCAGCGCGACAATGCAAGACAGTATAGGGTCCGTGCCGTTTGCAATAAGTACCGCGCTTATCGCGCCGCCCATCGCAAAACTGCCCTCGCACGTAAGGTCGGCGAAGTCGAGCATCCTAAACGATATAAATACTCCGAGCGCGAGTATCGCCCACAGTATACCTTGGTCCAATCCGTTAATTAAAGCGTAACCCATTTCTCTTCCTTAAAATCGGGCTCCGCCGATAATACGAAGCCCGAAGTAATATCTTTTTTATTGTGCCGCCGCCCTATCGAGGATTGACTGCGGAATTGTGAAGCCGATTGCCGCGGCAATGTCTGTACGAATAGACAGCGTACCGTTTTGCTGTGTCATTACGGGCATCTCGGCAGCCGACTTACCGTTGACAAGAATGTCGAAAGCCATATGAGCCGCCATCTTGCCCAGCTCGTAGTAATCGACGCCGTACGTAGCTACGCCGCAAAGGTCGTTCATTCCCTCTTCGCCGCATACGATAGGTCTCTTATAACCGCTGTTCACGTTGGCGCTGTGTACGGTAGCCGCGCTCTCGGCGAGCGTGTTGTCCGTAGGGATATAAATTATATTCGCCTCGGTCATAGAGGTCAAACCGTCTTGTATTTCGTTGATATCCTGTATGCCCTTCTCTACTACCGTCCAACCCTTGGCCTCGCATATAGCCCTCATCTCGTTCTTCTGAACGATGGAGTTGTTTTCTTTACTCGTAAATAAAATTCCCACTACGGGAGTAACGCCGCCGAGCAACTCTTCCATAAGGTCTGCCTGCTGCGCCATAGGGCTCTTATCGGATACGCCCGTTACGTTCACCCCGGGGACGTTCCAATCGTTGACAAGTCCTGCATCCTTAGGATCGGTAACTGCGTTGAATATTACGGGTATATTCTTCTCGGTAGCTTTTATTTTAGCGGCCTGAGATGAAGAAGTAGCTATGGAATAGATAAGGTCCGTCTTCATGAACGTACCAACAATAGTGGAATTATTGTTATCGTCGCCGTTAGCGTTCTTATTCTTATACTTAACGCTTAGGCCTGCTTCCTGCATGAGCTTGTCCAGCTCGTTCCTGAATCCCTCGTTGGCTTTATCAAGAGCCGTGTGCGGGGCAAGCTGTATGATACCTATAGTAAAATCCGCCTTTTCGCAAGCGGCAAAGCAGCACGTAAGCGCCACAGCTAAGGTGAGCACTACTATGAGCGCAACGACCGTAATTTTCTTCATAATATTCCTCCGAAACATCAAAGTATGCAAATATTATACCATACAATCGCGCATAAAACAATAACTTTATATTAAGGGCTGTCAATTCCGACTGCTACATTTTTATTTGAGCGTTACGCGTAATAAGTATTGATAATTACGTATTCGATTGCCCATATATCGGCATAAATATTATTGATAGACATTGTTGCCTAAATCACATTATACTGCGCCGTAAAATCAGGTATAATTAAGATATCATTACTTGGAGAGATATATGGACAACTACGATATAGCAATAATAGGGGCAGGTCCCGCGGGAATGACTGCGGCAATATACGCCGCGCGCTCGGGCAAAAGCGTAGCGGTATTGGAGCGTACCTACGCAGGCGGACAGATGCTCACTACCGAGACTGTGGAGAACTACCCTGCAGCAGGCAAGATATCGGGCTGGGAGCTTAGCGAGAACATGAAAAATCAGGCTCAGTCCTTAGGCGCGCGCTTTATCCAATCGGAAGTAACGGATATACGAATAAACGACGAATATATAGACTTGATATCCTCCGCTGCCGAGCTGAGAGCAAAATACGTCATCATGGCAATGGGCACAGAACGCGCAAAGCTCAATATAGCGGGCGAGGACGAATATACAGGCAAGGGCGTATCCAAATGCGCTACGTGCGACGGCGCTTTCTTTAAGGGCAAAAGCGTAGCCGTAATAGGCGGAGGCAATACCGCGGTAGAAGAAGCGGCGTATCTGTCCGGGATGTGCGATAAGGTATATATCGTGCATCGCAGGGACACGTTCCGCGCGAGCGCAAGCGAAGTAGTCAAACTCGAGCAATGCGACAACGTAGTTAAGGTAATGAAAGCGCGTCCCATATCTATAGACGGCGACGGCAGTCGTGTTACTTCCCTCACCGTAGATAAAGACGGCGCGCCTTACTCTATTGAAGTGAGCGGCGTATTCGTATCGATAGGCTCGCGCCCGGTATCCGACCTTATCAAATACGTCGATACCGATAAAGACGGCTATATAATTACCGATGCCGACATGCGCACCTCTCAGCCGAGAATATACGCTGCGGGAGACGTAACGAGTAAGCGCGTGCGTCAAATCGTTACCGCGTGCTCTGACGGAGCGATTGCGGCAGAAAGCATATGCAGAGGTGCATATTAAAAAAGGCGGCAGACTAAATTATACCGCACTCTCCACTACGGACGTAATGCGCGCGTTAAGCACGCTCCTGCCTATACTTATAAACTTATCCGCGCTGCCGTACTTGCTCAGCCAATATCCCGCATCGTCGTACAGTCTGCGGAATATGCGCGACGCATGCGGTAAATGCGCGGAATATTTATCGAGATCTGCCTGAGTCTCCTGCCTGTACTCGGACAGCATATACCACTCTTTAGCATGATTATCAATCGACTTAAGCGCGGATATGGCCGCAATCTTGTCGTTGCCGCACAGTCTGCACAGCTCGTTGACCGCGCCCACTCTGTCGACAGGAATACACAAGTTGAATTTATCCATATTGAGCTGCTCTGCGTATAACCCCGCAAGCACGTAAGCGGCGATAGGCATATTCTCCCCTATCGAGCGTCCTTCATCGGCGCAAGCGGCAATTACGCGCGCCACGACGTCGCTGTTGCACATCAAATCCAACTTGTACATCTGATTGTTCAGCCCTATCTTGACCGACGCCCTCGCAACCGCCGCCGCGCTTACGTTGTCGGAGTTTAAGAAATTATCCGTTATCATGCCCAGCCTTCTTATACCCGCAAGGCAATAGTCCGCGCCCCTTATGCGCACGGCGTATGAGTACTCGTAACACTTAAGTCTATATCCTATAATGTTGCCGTAGCCCTCGGCTATCTGTCTGCCGCAACATCTTTTCATGATATTATCGTCGATTATTACGCTGATTGCGGGCTTGCACATTATGCAGTCTATGCCTATACCCATACCGAATATCGCTATGGGAGAAAATGCGTGCGCCACGTCGGGAGTGGTCGGTAAATAAATCCACTCGCAACTTTTTTTACTCGCCGCATACTTAGCTATATCGCAAAGCTGAGAGTCGCCTATAAATATTATCGCTCTGATACTGTCGGCGGCGTTGATTATATCCTCTGCCGCGTCCGGAGTGGGCTCGGTGCCGTCTGCATAATATATGCGCGTAACTTTATATCCCGCCGCCACTAAAATATCGCTTGCCTGCGCAGCTACCCCCTCGTCCTCTTGCATGTAGCACAATGCTACGTGCCCCGCCTTGAGCACGTCGGCAACCGCCTCGTTGACCTTGCTTATCAATCCCTCGCCTGCCGCTATGTATCTTGTATAGTGCGAATGCGTGAGCGAACACGAACATCTGACCTGCTTGGGCGTAAAAGTATAATCCATATATTTTCCTCTGCTTAACATTAAAAATACCACACTTAAAGTGCGGTATATTGTCGTATTATGTACATGCGTGCGGTATTATATCTTTTTTGCGGCAATCACAGACACATACACATCACTGCGCATGCAATAGCCCTGTCTATGACGCCCCTCAGCGTCTCCCTGCGCTCCGTGCCGCAGATATCGTCTATCTTAAACAATGTAGCGAGCAACGTCCCATGATTGACTATCAGCCGCTGCCTGCACGACGCTCTGCTCAGATTACTCATTGACCTCACCGAACCCTCGGGCTCAAACCCATACCACTGCTTGCAAATATCCTTGAGTTTAATAACTTGCTTGGCGGAAATAGCCGTGAGATGCGGTATGATATCGCCTCTATCGCCCGAGTGCTCGAAATAATATCTTATAAGCGCGTCTATGGAGCACTGAGTATAATAGCACGACTCCGCGTACTCTTTGCTGTAGTCGGGCAACATTGCACCCGTCTCGACTACGTCTCGCCGCGCCTTTAACTTAGCGAATTCTTCCGCCATCAATCTGAAATTCCCGTCGTCGGGTAGCATATCCCAATCGTCCATAGTATCCTCCGAGTAATATTTATGCCTATCAAGAATATATATGCCGCCCAATGGTTAAATAATTGCATTTTTAATAAATTGTGCTATAATGTATGTATAATGAGCAACATTATTTTGACGCCATCTCAGCTATGGCAGAACTACGATGGAGAGACTCAGCCTCTTAAGACTTCTTTCCTGCGCTACGAGCGCGTAGGCGACAATTACAGGATAGAAGCATATATCACCGCATTCGATACTTCTTGCGGAGAGGTAAGAGCTTATGTCAGCGGTTACAGACCGGCCGACATTCAGGCCCCGCCCACGGTTATATTCGTAGGCGACGTCGGACGCGAATTTAAGGAGCAAGACCTGCTTAGTGCAGCTGCAAGCGGCATGATGGCGCTCACCTTCGATTATGTAGGCGCAATGCCGCATAAAAAGGAATTTACCAAGTATCCCGAAGATATTTCTTACGCCAACTACGCTTTAGCGGGCGACCATCTCGAAAAGGCGGTACCCAGCGCGGAACATACCTGCATTTATCAATGGGTAAAGGTATGCCGCAGGGCTATTACTTTCGCCCGCACGCTTACCGCCAATGCAAAGCTGGGACTGTGCGGCTACGGCAACGGCGCAGATATATGCTGGCTGGCTACAGGCTTTGACAAGCGCGTTACCGCTCTGTCTGTAATGCTGAGCGCGGGATGGACGGAGATGCGCAATTATCCCCGCTATGCCAAGGAAGGCTCGGAGTATATACTCAACGACGACAGCGAGGGCTGGCTTATCGGCTGCGCCTCTCAGGTGTACGCTAAATACGTGTCCTGTCCTGTGATGTTCGCAGGTACGACCAACTGCGAAGGCACCTCTATCGACAGAGTGGATAATACCCTGCAGGTGGTTGCAGACGGCAACGTGCATTGCATATTCGACAGATGCGCCAACCGTTCGCTCTCTCCTCAATCGGTAGCTACCGCGTTCGGCTGGCTTAAGGCTCAGATGTCGGATGAAGAGAATGAATCTTTCCCCTTATCCCCCACCCTCGAGCTTGACGTTGTGGACAATAAACTTATCGCCAAGTACTCTGCGGATAAGTCGGTGAACGTCAAGGACGTCAAGCTGATGTACGCAAAGGACGAGGTAATCAGCTATATCCGCTATTGGGACGCTATACAGCTGCCCGCCGAGTGTTGCGGAGAATACGCAATCCCGCTCAGCGAGGACAACGATATCGTATTTGCTTACGTTACGGTAACATACGAGGGAGATATCACGCTTTCTTCTTACATGCAGATACACCGTCTGACGGAGGAGGGGCTGGAATACGAGCCGCTCAAGCGCAAGACGCGTCTGCTCTACGACAAGCGTCAGGGCATATCGGAATGGAACGTATGCGGCGTGGACGACATGATCAATCCCTATGCTCCCATGCTTGATAAAGGAGCTATGGATATACAGGGAATAACCGCGCAGGGAGGAGACTTGACCACCTTCGTGCTCGGCACCGGTAAAGTTACGCCCGAGGGCGGCAACCTATTCCGCTTTGACGCCTATTCCGAACAAGCGCGCGATATATGCGTAGAAATGAACGTGGTGCGCGATAAGAAGGTAATAAAGTATTATGCCTGCTGCCATATCGACGGCGGAGAATGGTGTCCTTGCACTATTGAAATAGGCGACTTTAAGGACGATAAGATGATACCCCTGCGCAGCTGGGACAACATGAAACAGCTCACCTTCAAAGATATATCCGGAATGCTGCTCAACAACATAATGTGGGTGTAATCGGTATATGAAATTCCGCGAAGGAGATATTATTATTACCAAGAAAAAGCATCCTTGCGGAGGAGATAGCTGGCAGGTAACGCGCACCGGCGCGGACTGCAAGATAAAATGCCTCACCTGCGGGCACACCGTTATGCTCTCTTTGGAAAGTCTTAACAAGGCGGTCAAACAGATTAATGGACAATGATTTGAGACAGCTTTACGAAAAAAATAAGTTGTCTAAGGCAATAGGAATAACCTCGACCGTAATCATACTGTTACTATTGATAACGGTCATTATTTTGTTGGTATTGCTATCGCCAATGAACGTAGTCGGAGAAAGCATGTTGCCCTCTATCAAAGACGGCGAACACGTAATCGTGCTTAAGCGCGGCTATGATATACAAAGAAACGATATCGTCGTATTCAAGCGTCCCGATTCGCAACAGCCTCCCATCAAGCGGGTTATCGGTATGGCGGGCGACAATATCAAGTTCGAAAATAACGCGTGGGTTATCAACGGCGAGCCGCTCAACGACGGCTTTTGCGAAGAATATCCTTACGACTATCTCTATAATTCAGAGGTGGAGAGCGCGCTGACGTCCGAGGAAGGTCTTACAGTAGGCGATGACGAACTGTTCGTACTCGGCGACAATCGCAGCGTATCCTACGACTCGCATAAATACGGATGTATTAAGTGCGATTGGCTCGTAGGCAAAGTAATTAAAGTATATTAAGCAATCACATAAGGAGCGCATATGAAAGCAATCGTATCCGTCATAGGAAAGGACAAGAAGGGCATAATTGCAGGCGTATCGGGATTACTGAGCGATATGGACGTCAACATCGAGGACATATCCCAGACGATACTGCAAGATTACTTCACTATGATAATGGCAGTGGAGCTGAAAGAAAGCAAGCTCTCTTTTACTCAAATCAGCGATAAGCTGTCCGAGTTGGGCACTAAAATAGGCGTAGAAATCAAGATGCAGTCGCAGCAGATATTCGATGCAATGCACAAGATAGCCATGGTAGGCAATAACTGATAGAGATTATGTATAGCAGCAAAGAAATAATAGAAACAATCAATATGGTGTCGCGTCAGCACCTCGACGTGAGGACTATCACCATGGGCATAAGTTTGTTCGACTGTATTACAGACTCCCCTGCCCGCACCGCAGACAAGATATACGATAAGATAATGCGTAAGGCAGGCAATCTCGTAAGCGTGGGCAACGCCATATCCGCAGAAATAGGCGTGCCTATCGTCAACAAGCGCATTTCCGTTACGCCGATAAGTCTTATCACCGCGGCAAGCAAAGGACACGAGCAGGCAATTACCGCGCTGGACAAGGCTGCCGCCGAGACGGGGATAGACTTCCTCGGCGGATATTCCGCGCTCGTACATAAGGGCATGACGCCTTATGAAAAAGAATTTATAGCAAGCATACCTCAGGCCTTAACTTCTACAGGCAAGATATGCTCGAGCATCAACGTAGCTTCTACTAAGGCGGGCATTAATATGGACGCTGTCGCAATGTGCGGCAAGATAGTCAAGCAAGCGGCTTACCTTACTAAAGACAGCGATTCGTCCGCATGTACCAAGCTGGTCGTATTCGCTAACGCCGTTGAGGACAACCCCTTTATGGCGGGCGCATTCCTTGGGGTAGGCGAAGCCGACTGCGTAATCAACGTGGGCGTATCCGGCCCCGGCGTAGTTGCCGCCGCGCTCAAAGAGTGTCAAGGCGACCTCAGCGAAGTTGCGGAAGTGATTAAAGAGACCGCGTTTAAGATAACGCGCGTAGGACAGCTTGTAGCCAAAGAAGCAAGCAAAAGGCTTAACGCGCAGTTCGGCATCGTAGACCTCTCGCTTGCGCCTACGCCCGCCGTAGGAGACAGCGTAGCGCAGATATTGGAAGAGATAGGACTTGAGAGCGTAGGAGCTTACGGCACTACCGCTACCCTTGCAATGCTCAATGACGCAGTCAAAAAGGGCGGCACGATGGCAAGCAGCCACGTCGGCGGGCTTTCGGGCGCATTTATCCCCGTATCGGAAGACGCGGGAATGATAGCGGCGGCTAAGAGCGGCGCGCTAACTCTTGAGAAGTTGGAAGCCATGACCGCAGTATGCAGCGTAGGCTTGGATATGATAGCTATCCCCGGAGACGTAAGCGAAGAGATAATATCTGCAATGATAGCAGACGAGATGTCTATAGGCGTAATCAACTGCAAGACCACTGCCGTACGCATAATACCCGTGTACGGAAAGAAAGCAGGCGATTGGGCTACTTTCGGAGGTCTGCTCGGCAACGCGCCGATTATGGAAATCAACCGCAAGTCGCCGCTCAAGTTTATATCTCGCGGCGGAAGAATCCCTGCGCCTGCACATAGTTTGAAGAACTAAGGTTTTATTAACCGCCAGACGCAACACTCTACTGACGAAATTAGTAATAAGAATAATTAGTTATCCGTAGAGTGTTGGCGGTTACTTAAAGAAAACCATACATTATAAAGGAATAACGAGGGGCACCACTTAAACGCAGTCAATAAGCACGGAAAATCCGTGCTTATTTGCTACGTGTTTCCCCTCGTTAACTCCCCTCCGTAAACGCTTTCGCGTTTTCAAGGTATCGCTCACAAAAAGCGTGGTTTTTGCTCGCTATCTCCTGCGGAGCATAAAGTGAAAAGTTGTTGACGCAGAGTTGCGATTACTTATTAATAAAAAGTACCAGCATTTACAAGTGTAAAGTGCTACTATGTTACTTACATTCCTAACTTCGCGCAAGTAAAATATTAAAGTATTGCTCAAGGCGAATATCTATATAAATACAGAAGTACTACGTTCCGCAATTATATAATCAAGCGCGCAAAAACCACGCTTTTTGCAAGCGTAACCTCTAAAATGCGCAGGCGCATTTTTAAGTGGAAGAGGTGAATTTTTACGTGCTGTAGTTATTTGTGCTATCACTTACCATGCGCGTAAAAAGAGGAGAAACCATCCTTATAATGGATGGTTTCTCCTTATAGTAACCGCTAATATGAGGCGGCTTGCCTATTTACTCTAATAACTAATTGCCGTCCGCCGAATATTACGCTTGGCGGTTATTCTCAGCGCGCAAAAATCACACTTTTTGCAAGCTGCACCTTGAAAAATACGAGCGGTATGAGCGAAGTATTTTTATATTGGAAGAGGTGAATTTTACGCGCAACACTAACCATGTCCATAACTAAATCACGCGCGTAAAAGAGGAGAAACCATCCTTATAATGAGTGGTTTCTCCTTATAGTAACCGCTAATATGAGGCGGTTTGCCTATTTGCTCTAATAACTAATTGCTGTCCGCCGAATATTACGTTTGGCGGTTAATACAATATTGCCCCCGTAACAACTATAGGCACTACGATAGCAACGACTATCACTGTCAAAATAACTCCCGAGAGAACAGATATCAAAGCTCCCAAACCTGCCGACTTAGCGCGCTTGGGATAGTCGTTGTTCCATATAAGCCACAGAATAAGTCCCACTATCGGGAAGAAAAATCCCAGTACGCCGTAGCCTGCGCTGCTTGCATCATCGGGACTTGCCGTCCTGACTCTATTATTGCTTGACCTATCGGTCTTAACTCCGCAATGAATACAAAAGTATGCCTTATCGTCTATCTCTTTTCCGCAATTCCAACAAAACATAATACGCTACTCCTCTTACAATACCGAGCCGAGAATAATCATAGACACAACGCCTATCACCCATAGGATAAAAGATATCAGCGCGCCTATGCCTGCCGATCTCGACCTCTTGGGATAATCCCTGCGCCATACTGCATACAAGATAATTCCTACTATAGGAAATAAAAACCCGAGTATTCCAAAGCCTGCGCTGGGCGCATCATCCTCTGCGGGGCGGTATGAGTCGTCGACTTGTTTTACACCGCAATGCGGACACACGTACGCATTGTCGTCGATTTGGCTCCCGCAATTTTTACAATACATATTATTCCCCTCCTGCAATAGCATATATCGTTAAGATAAGGATAATATATTTATTACGCATTGTCAATATTTTTATAATTTAATGCAATAAAAGACGTTATCGAACTGAATAAGCCCATATTGCCCGCTATGACGCAAGCACATGCACAGCCTTATAACAGCAGCCAAGAATAGATGTCTATTTAAGACAGGATTTTCAATTCAAAAAACGAGCAAAACAATGACGATAATCAGCCTGAAAATAAGGTTGCCGAAAAGTAATTTAAGATACCCGAAATTACAGAAACATAAAATACTGTTTCCTATAAAAGTGCGGAAAGCAAATCTTTGTGCAAAAAGGCTTAGTTGTAGTCTATAATTGCTCGGCGCAATCAAATTGCTATTGGCAAGCAAAACAAATACCGCCCCGATATACATCGGAGCGGCATCGTCTGAATGCGAAATATTATTTCTTTGCGGGGGTGTCCTTAACGAGCTCGATAATAGCAAGCTCTGCATTATCGCCTCTGCGTCCGCCCAATCTTACGATACGGGTATATCCGCCGCGCTGTCCGCAAGCCTCAGCCCTCTTTGCATAGAAAGGAGCATGCTCGTTGAAGAGCTTCTCGATAAGGGGATGATTGACATCCTTAGTCCTCTCCTTGAATACGCTCATCTTCTCGCCCTCGGGCTTTTCCTCGTGCAAATCACGCAACACGGACATCATCTTTCTTCTTGCATTAAGTTTCTTAACGCCGTCGTTGGTGAACTCGCGCTGCTCTTTCACGCCCGTGCTCTTGTTGGTTACAAGCTTAGTAACGGCAACAGTGTCGGTATAAGTATCCATAGCCAGCGTAATCATCTCTTCCGCTATCGAGCGTATTTCCTTAGCCCTGTCAACGGTGGTCTCAAGGCGTCCGTACCACAAAAGCTCGGAAGCCTGAGTGCGTAGCATAGCCATTCTCGCATCGGCAGTTCTGCCTAACTTTCTCATTGTCAATGCCTCCTACTCTTCCTTGTTGCGCAGATTGAATCCCAAATCCTGCAACTTATTCATAACTTCGTCGAGGGACTTCTTGCCCAAGTTACGCACTTTAAGCATATCGTCCTCGCTCTTCTTTACTAAATCCTGTACGGTATGGATGCCCGCTCTCTTAAGGCAGTTATACGACCTCACGGACAAATCCAAATCCTCAATGCTTGTCTCAAGCTTCTTAGTCTGCTTCTCGTCGTCTTGGCTGATAAGTATCTCTTGAGACTTCATCTTCTCAACCAATCCTACGAATACGCTTGCATAATCGGACATAATCTTAGCGGACAGGCTGACTACTTCCTTAGGAGAGGAAGTGCCGTTGGTCTTAACGGTTACGGTAAGCTTATCCAAGTTGATGTTCTGACCTACGCGTGCGCTCTCTACCTGATAGCTTGCAGCCTCAACGGGTGAGAATATCGAATCCACGGGGATATAACCTATAGGCTGAGTCTCGTCCTTATTGTCCTGAGCGGAAACATATCCTCTGCCTACGCCGATATTGATATCCATCTCGAGCTTAGCGCCCTCGTCGAGCGTGCAGATGTACATATCGGGATTAAGTATCTCGATATCGGAGCTGTGCTGAATATCGGCAGCCGTAACGACACCTGCGTCATACTTGCGGATTGTTGCAATCTGCTTGAAGTCGCGGTCGTCGGTATGCGTCTTGACGGCAAGTCCCTTGATATTGAGGATAATCGCGGTAACGTCCTCTTTAATGCCTTCGATAGAAGTGAACTCGTGGTTGACGCCGGTAATTCTTATGCCTACAGGGGCAGCTCCGGGCAACGCGCCGAGCAGTATTCTCCTTAAAGAGTTGCCCAAAGTCGTACCGAATCCTCTCTCGAGCGGCTCGGCTATAAACTTAGCCTCTTTACCTTCAACGATGTCGACTATCTCGATTCTGGGCTTAATGATCTCAATCATCTTACTACCTCCTATCAGCTATTACTTGGAATACAACTCAACTATGAGATGCTCCTCGATATGCTCGCCTATATCCTCTCTTGCGGGGAGCTCCACTACCGTACCGGTAAGTTTCTCCGCGTCGAAAGTCAGCCATGTAGGCACGGTAACCTTGACCGCGCCGGACTTGATATCCGCGAACACTTTCTTGTCGTTCTTGTTTTCCTTAACGGAGATGACGTCGCCCTTTCTGATAAGGTAGGAAGCAATGTCCACTCTCTTGCCGTTAACGGTAATAAGACCGTGATTGACTATCTGACGAGCCTGCGCTCTGCTGGAAGCAAGACCCATACGATACACTACGTTGTCCAATCTGCGCTCGAGCAAGGCAAGCATGTTCTCGCCGGTTGCGCCTCTCATCTTGCTCGCTCTATTGAAGTAACCCTTGAATTGCTTCTCGCAAAGACCGTAGAATCTTCTGGTCTTCTGCTTCTCGCGCAACTGGATGGAGTACTCCGACGCCTTCTTACGGGTAGCTGCATGCTGTCCGGGAGGAGTAGGACGCTTCTCCAAAGAGCACTTGCCGCTCAAGCATCTTGCTCCTTTCAAAAATAACTTTTCACCCTCGCGTCTGCACAGACGGCAGACAGGTCCAGTATATTTAGCCATTCTTCAACCTCCTATTACAGCCTTCTGCGCTTGGGAGGGCGGCAACCGTTGTGAGGGATGGGGGATACGTCTTTAATCAACGTAACTTCCAATCCGCAGTTAGCCAGCGCTCTTATCGCAGACTCGCGTCCCGATCCGGGACCGTTTACGTAAACCTCTACGCTTCTCATTCCGCAATCCACAGCTACTTTAGCAGCGTCCTCTGCGACTGTCTGAGCCGCGAAGGGAGTGGACTTCTTGGAACCGCGAAGTTGCATCTTGCCCGAGCTGGACCAAGATATCGCGTTGCCTTGCGTATCGGTGATAGTTACTATAGTGTTATTGAAGGAAGCGTGTATATGTGCACAGCCCTTCTCGACGCGGCGCTTAGCCACGTTGCGTTTCTTTGCCGAAGATGCGGTCTTTCTTGCTGCTGCCATTATAAACCTCCTTACTTCTTCTTACGGCTTACGGTCTTCTTAGGACCTTTGCGCGTACGGGCGTTCTGCTTGGTAGACTGACCTCTTACGGGCAATCCCTTGCGGTGTCTTACGCCTCTGTAGCATCCGATTTCGGTCAATCTCTTGATGTTGAGCTTAATCTCGCGGTGCAAGTCGCCCTCAACCATCAGATTGTGATCGATATATTCCCTGATTTTGCTTACCTCGTCTTCGGTGAGATCCTTGACGCGCGTATCGGGATTGATGCCCGTTACGGCAAGTATCTTATCGGACGTTGCTCTGCCGATACCGAAGATATAGGTGAGTCCTATTTCGACTCTTTTCTCACGTGGTAAATCCACGCCGGCAATACGTGCCATGAAGTTACCTCCAAATTAATCTGAATTAAGATATTTTAGTCGCTCTCAAGGAATGATAGGGATTGATAACGGAATGAAACCCTATTCAGCCGCATCCTCTATGCGAATAATGCTATGGTATTATATCACTAATACCGATAATTTGCAAGAAAAAGCTACCGTCAAGCGGTAATTTTTCTTATAAATCGACGGATATTAGCCCTGTCTTTGCTTATGCTTCTTATATTTAGAACAGATTACCATGACTTTACCGTCTCTTTTGATAATCCTGCACTTATCGCACATAGGTTTTACAGATGGTCTTACTTTCATTATCGTCTCCTCCTATTAATTCTTATTGCGCCATACTATCCTGCCCTTGCTCAAGTCGTAAGGGCTCAGCTCTACCTTAACGGCGTCGCCTTCAAGTATTTTTATATAGTTCTTTCTCAGTTTTCCCGACAGATAAGCCGTGATGACGAATCCGTTGGTAAGTTGGACCTTAAATGTGGTTGCCGGAAGCACCTCTATGATTTTGCCTTCCGCCTCTATAACGTCCTCTTTAGACATTGCTACCTCCATTATCGACCGCGGCTATCTCCGCCGACAGCGTTTTATTATCGGTTATGCCGCGAGACAACTCCTCACACAGTCTGTCGCTGCGCCCGATAAGCCTGATGTGCTTGATCTTCTTCAGCTTGGGATTGTCCGCCGTCCTCTTTATCCCGTCCGCAAGCAATACATACGTGTTGCTCACTACTGCAATAACGGCAAGGGCGTCTCCCGCATCGTGTCCTGCGGTGGATACTACTATGTCTCCTATATCAGGCAACTCTTTCATATCGACCTCACAGCGATAAGATATCGCAACCGTCCGATGTGATGACCACCGTGTTCTCGTAATGAGCGGACGGCTTGCCGTCCACGGTAACTACCGTCCAGCCGTCGCTGAGCTGCCTTACGGCATAGTCTCCCGCGTTGATCATCGGCTCGATAGCTATCGTCATCCCTGCGCGCAGACGCATTCCTCTGCCTTGTTCGCCGTAATTGGGCACTTGCGGATCTTCGTGCATTTCGGTGCCTATACCGTGCCCGACCAGCGCTCTTACTACCGAAAAGCCGTTGCTCTCCGCATAAGACTGTATCGCATGTCCCAAGTCGCCGAGACGTACGCCGTCCCTAAGGACCTTTATACCCTCGAAGAAACTTTGCTTGGTTACTTCGACAAGTTTATGTTTAAGCTCTCCGACTTGACCTACCTCGAAGGTGCGCGCCGCATCGCCGTGGTACCCCTTGAATATCGCGCCTATGTCAACGCTGACTATGTCGCCGTCCTCTATGCGTCTGTCCGAGGGGATACCGTGCACCACTTGCTCGTTGACCGATATGCAAGCGGATGCGGGGTAGCCCTCATATCCGAGGAAGGAAGGGATTGCGCCCTGCGATATTATATAGTCGTGCGCTATCTTATTAAGATGCGACGTAGTTACGCCTGCTTTGACCGCGTCCCCAACCTTATTAAGAGTGTCGCGCACTATAAGATTGGCTTTGCGCATCAATTCGATTTCCGCAGCCGTCTTAACGGTTATCATCGATTATCCTCGCAATATCGGCGAATATCGCCTCTACGCTGCCTATGCCGGATACGGTATGCAACTTGCCTTTAGCCGCATAATGCTCGGCAATCGGCTTTGTCTGGCTCTCGTATACTCTAAGCCTTTCTTTGACGACGTCTTCCTTGTCGTCGTCGCGCTGATACAGCGGCTGAGAGCATTTTGCGCAATAGGCGTCCTTATAAGTGGATATGTGATACGTCTCGCCGCACTTGCACATCCTTCTGCCGCTTATACGTTTCACCACCGTCTCCGCTGGGACCGATACGTCTATCACGACGTCTATATCGACAAACTTATCGAGCGCTTCCGCCTGAGCAAGAGTGCGAGGGAATCCGTCGAGGATATATCCGCCATCGCAGTCGGACTTGCTCAGCCTGTCCTTTACAATCTCCACTGTCAAATCGTCGGGAACGAGGTTGCCCTTGTCGATAATCGACTTGACTTTTATGCCCAAAGGCGTACCTTCGCGTATATTAGCGCGGAAGATATCGCCCGTGGATATGTGCGGAATATTGTATTTTTCTTTTATCAGAGCTGCCTGCGTGCCTTTACCTGCGCCGGGGGCTCCGAGCAATATGATTTTCATTATTTCCAAAAGCCTCTGTAATGACGCATCATTATCTGAGACTCGAGCTGCTTATTGAGCTCCAACGCCACGCTTACCACAATCAGCATGCTCGTCGCCGAGAATGCGTTATTCAAGCCGATGCTCTGTCCCAACAATCCGAAGAGGAAGGTAGGTATAATCGCAATAAAGGCGAGGAACAGCGCGCCGCAAAGCGTAATCTTGTTATTTACCCTCGCGAGGTACTCGCTGGTGGGCTTGCCGGGACGTATACCTCTTATCGTTCCGCCGTACTGCTGAAGGTTGCGCGCCACGTCAATAGGATTGAACTGTATCTGCGCATAGAAGTACGAGAAGAATATTATGAAGAGGAACATAAACACGTAATACACTGCCGTGCCTACTCCCAAGTACCGCGAATAGAACTGCTCGAACGA
This sequence comes from uncultured Clostridia bacterium, assembly GCA_947175555.1. GTDB lineage: Bacteria > Bacillota > Clostridia > Christensenellales > UBA3700 > Alloclostridium. The sequence continues at coordinate 21,754 of CAMWNK010000015.1, forward strand.
ACTGCCCTGAAAGAACGATACGATTATCTGAGGGAACATCAGGAAGGACGAGGCAAAGATTATAGGCATGACACCGCTACCGTTTACTTTAATCGGTATATTGGAAGTCTGTCTGTTATATATCTTATTGCCTTTGACCTGTCCCGCGTAGCTTACGGGTATATTACGCGCCGCGCCGTCGACGAACACTATCAGCGCAAAGAGCACTATCACAAGCGCAAGATAACCGAATATAAACCACAGGTTATTCAAGTTGGTCTTGACAGTAGTGAACGCGTTGATGAGCGAAGTACCGAACGTGGATATAATACCCACGAAGATTATCATCGACGAGCCGTTGGTTATGCCGTGCTCGGTTATTCTCTCCGCTAGCCACATTACGAAAGCCGAACCGGAGGTGAGCAACAGCGATACTACGATATACGATACCCACTTAGAGTTAAGCGTAGCGACGATACCGCCTTGCCTATCGTAAGTTACGATAATACCTATCGACTGCACGATAGCGAGCACGATAGCTACGTATCTGGTAATTTGGGTTATCTTTTTTCTGCCCTCATCGCCCTGCTTGGAAAGTCTCTCGAGCGGGGGGATGATGAGGGTAAGCAGCTGCATTATAATAAAGCTGTTAATATATGGCAACACGCCCAACGCAAACAGCGTTCCGTTCTGCAACGAACCGCCGGAAATCATATTCAAGACGCTCAGCAGTTGGTTATTCTCGCCGATGCTGCTCTGAAGCACGTTGACGTCGAGTCCGGGGAGAGGAATATAGCATCCTATCCTGAACACCAACAAGAGAGCGAAAGTGATAAAAATCTTCTTTCTAATATCTTTGTCTCTGAATGCGTTGACTAATGTCTGCCACATTATAACACCTCTGCTTTTCCGCCTGCCTTTTCGATAGCCTCTACCGCAGACTTGCTGAACTTATTGGCTTTAACGGTAAAGCTCTTGGTAAGCTCTCCGTTGCCGAGCACCTTAAGACCGTAAGGCTCTACCTTGCTCAACACGCCGCTCTCGAGCAAGAGCTGTGCGGTAATCTCCTGACCGTTATCGAATCTGTCCTCGAAATCACAGATGTTAACGATGGAGTACACTTTCTTGAATTTATTATTGAATCCGCGCTTAGGGATACGTCTGATCAAAGGCATCTGACCGCCCTCGAAGCCGGGCCTTACGCCGCCTCCGCTACGTGCCCACTGACCTTTATGACCTTTACCGGAAGTCTTGCCGAGACCGGAACCGATACCTCTGCCCAATCTCTTAGCTTCTTTCTTGGCGCCCTCGGCGGGTTTAAGTTCGTGCATTTTCATATAGCAACTCTCCTTAAATCTCTTCGACTTTGACCATATGGCTGACCTTTCTGATCATGCCACGGGTGCAAGCATTGTCAGGCAAAGTGTTGGAATCGCCTATCTTGCTCAATCCAAGCGCCGCGACATTCGCCTTCTGATTTTCCAAACGACCTATAAGGCTCTTAACGAGCGTTACTTTAATCTTCTTATCCATATCGCCCTCCTTAGCCTAAAATCTCTTCCACGGTCTTGCCGCGAAGAGCAGCGATTTCCTCTGCCGTCCTCATCTGCTTGAGTCCGTCGAAAGCAGCCTTGACGCAGTTGATGCTGTTATTGGTGCCGTAAGACTTGGTACGGACGTCCTTGATACCTGCAACTTCCATTATAGCACGTACGGGACCGCCTGCGATAACGCCGGTACCTTCGGATGCGGGCATGATGAGCACCTTGCCGCTTCCGAACTTGCCTATTGCCTCATGAGGCACGGTAGTTCCTACGGTGGATATCTTAATCATGTTGCGCTTAGCGTCCGCGGTAGCCTTGCGGATTGCCTCGGGCACTTCCGCAGCCTTACCCATTCCGACGCCTACTCCGCCCTGTCCGTCGCCTACGACCATAAGAGCCGAAAATCTCATCGTCCTGCCGCCTTTAACAACTTTGGCAACGCGGTTGAGAGCAATCAGCTTATTGGGCATTTCGTTTTCTTGAGCCTGAGGTTTATTTTCTCTCTTAGCCATTAATCTGTCCTCCGTTAGAATTTAAGACCGGCTTCTCTTGCGCCGTCGGCAACGCTCTGCACGCGACCGGTGTAAAGGTATCCGCCTCTGTCGAACACTACTTCCTTGATACCGGCAGCCAAAGCCTTGTTTGCGATAGCCGCGCCCGCAATCTTAGCGGACTCGACCTTCGTCTTGCCTTTAATCTGAGCGGCGATATCCTTATCGAGCGTAGAGCAAGCTACCAAAGTCGCGCCCTTGACGTCGTCTATCACCTGCAAGATGATGTTATTGGTGCTTCTGTATACGCTGAGACGGGGTCTTTCAGCCGTGCCGGATATCTTATTTCTGATTCTTGCGTGTCTCTTCTGTCTGACACTGTTTTTATCAATCTTATTAATCATATATCCGCTCCTTATTTCTTACCTGTCTTCTTGGCTTCTTTCTTGATTATCTTCTCGTCCTCGCCCATAATGCCGTAGCCGTGATATACGTCCAGCTTACGGACAGCCTTGATATCGGCAGCCATCTGACCTACGAGGCACTTATCTATACCGCTGATGTGGATAGTGGTTGCCGTAGGGCAGTTAAGCGTGATACCTGCGGGAGGATCGATTTCCACAGGGTGAGAATATCCCACATTCATGATAACCTTATTGCCCTGCTTGGATACCTTGTAACCTACGCCTTCCACTCTGAGCTTAGCTACGTAGCCGTTGGTTACGCCCTCGACCATGTTGGCGATGAGCTTGCGGTAAAGACCGTGCATTGCGTTGACTTCTTGAGGGAGTTTCTTCTCCTTATCGATAGTTTCGCAAGTGCAGAGCAATACGCCGCCGTCTATATTGACGTGGATTCTCTTATTGACTTGCTGCGTGAGCTCTCCCTTAGGTCCCTTTACGGTAACCAAGTTATCGGGGGATACCGTAACGGTAACGCCTGCGGGGATAACTACGGGAAGTTTACCTATTCTCGACATAATATACCTCCCTTTACCACACGTAAGCGAGCACTTCGCCGCCTGCGTGAGCAGCTCTTGCCTGCTTGTCTGTCATTACACCTTTAGAGGTGGAGACGATAGCTATACCCAGTCCGCCCAATACCTTAGGCAACTTCTCGGCAGGCACGTAAACTCTCAAGCCGGGCTTGGAAATACGCTTGATGCCGGTAATAGCTTTCTGTCTGTTCGCGCCGTACTTAAGACGAATAACCATGGTAGGCTGTACGCCTTCTTCCTTAACTTCGACGCCGTTGATATATCCCTCGGCAAGCAGTATGTCGGCGATGGACTTCTTCATCTTGGATGAAGGCATTTCAACGCTGTCGTGTCTTGCCGTAAGAGCGTTCCTGATGCGGGTGAGCATATCCGCTATGGGATCTGTTGTCATCATAGTCTGTTACCTCCTTTTACCAGCTTGCCTTCTTTACTCCGGGGATTTCGCCCTTGTAAGCCAATTCCCTGAAGCAGATTCTGCAAATGCCGTATTTTTTCAAAACGGAGTGGGGTCTGCCGCATATCCTGCATCTGGTGTATGCTCTTGTAGAATACTTCGGAGTCCTCCGCTGCTTATTAATCATAGCTTTCTTTGCCATTTAGATTACCTCCTCACTTTACAAAAGGCATACCCAACAGAGTGAGCAGCTCCTTTGCCTCTTCGTCGCTTTCGGCAGTGGTAACGATACATACGTCGAAACCTCTAACCTTCTCTATCTTGTCATAGGATATCTCGGGGAAGACAAGCTGCTCCTTAATACCCATAGCATAGTTGCCTCTGCCGTCGAAAGAATCTGCGGGCACGCCCTTGAAGTCTCTTACGCGGGGCAGCGCGACGGATACCATCTTATCGAAGAAATCGTACATGCGCTTTCCTCTCAAAGTTACCTTTGCGCCTATCTTCATGCCCTCTCTGAGCTTGAAGTTAGCTATGCTCTTCTTTGCTCTGGTGATCGCGGGAGTCTGACCTGCAATTTCTTTAAGCTCGGCAACCGCCATCTCGAAGCTCTTGCTATTGTCCTTTACATCGCCGAGGCCCATATTGAGAACTATCTTTTCCAGCTTGGGCACCTGATTGACGTTCTTGTAGCCAAACTTCTTGATAAGGGCGGGGATTACCTCTGCCTTATACTGCTCAGCTATCCTATACACTCTATCGGTTGAACCCTTCTGCTCAACCTGATTTTGCTTAGTAGCCACTTATATGTCCTCCGTTAATCTTCTTTCTCGCTCTTCTTGGCCTTGGTAGCGGTCTTGGACGCCTTTTTAGCCGTCTTCTTGGCTGCTGCCTTAGCCTTCTTATCGTCGAGAGACGCGCCGCACTTCTTGCATACGCGAGTCTTAACCGTCTTGCCTGCGTCGTCTTTCTTGACCTCGTGAGCAACTCTTGTGGTAGCTCCGCAAGAAGGACAAATCACCATGACGTTGGAGATATCGATAGCTCTCTCTTTCTCGATGATGCCGCCTCTCTCCTGAGCGTTACGGGGCTTGACGAAATGCTTGTCGGTAGCAAGGTTGCTGCCCTCGAGCACTACTCTGTAGGACTTATCGGTAGCTCTTATCGCTACGACCTGTCCACTCTTACCTTTATCTACGCCGGCAATTATCTTAACGGCGTCGCCTTTCTTAACACTGATACTCATTGTGTAGCCTCCTTAGATAACCTCGGGAGCAAGGGATATAATCTTCATATAGTCCTTGTCTCTGAGCTCTCTTGCGATTGGTCCGAAGATACGCGTACCTCTGGGCTGCTTGTTGTTATCGATGATAACTGCTGCGTTATCGTCGAATCTTATATAAGTGCCGTCGCTGCGCTGTATGCCCTTGGTAGTTCTTACGATGACCGCCTTGACAACGTCGCCTTTCTTGACTACGCCGCCGGGAGTCGCCGTCTTGACTGCCGCCACTATGACGTCGCCAATATTGCCGAATCTGCGGAAGGAACCTCCCAATACTCTGATGCACTTGATTTCTTTAGCGCCCGAGTTATCCGCAACTTTTAATCTTGTTTCCGGTTGTATCATAGTTCCCTCCTGTATTACTTAGCCTTTTCGATAATCTCGACAAGACGCCAGTTCTTTTCCTTGCTCAAAGGTCTGGTCTCTACGATACGAACCTTGTCGCCTACTCCGCACTGATTGTTCTCGTCATGCGCCTTAAACTTCTTGGTACGGTTGATCGTCTTGCCGTAGAGAGGATGCTTGACACGCTCTTTAATAGCCACGACGATGGTCTTGTCCATCTTATCGCTTACGACTATACCGGTACGGCTTTTTCTCAGATTTCTCTTTTCCATGTCCTATCCTCCTTACGCCTTCTTAGCCTTTTTAGCCGCAGCTACAGGCTCGGCGGAAATGCCCTTTTCTCTCTGATGCAATATCGTGAGTACGCGGGCTATGTTCTTTCTGCACTCGGACAGCTGCATAGCGTTGTCGAGCTGACCTGCTTTATGTTTGAAGCGGAGATTAAACAGCTCTTCCTTAAGCGAATTGTACTGTCTCTTCAACTCTTCGGTAGTCATTTCGAAATACTTACTTGACTTCATCGCCGCTTACCTCCTCTTTCTTAACTATTTTGCACTTGACGGGCAACTTGTGCATTGCAAGTCTCAATGCTTCCCTTGCAACCTCGTCTGCTACGCCGCTCAGCTCGAACATAACTCTGCCGGGCTTAACGACCGCTACCCAGTATTCTACCGCGCCTTTACCGCTACCCATACGAGTCTCGGCGGGCTTTTTGGTAACAGGCTTGTGAGGGAAGATGTCTATCCATACCTTACCGCCTCTCTTGGTATAACGAGTCATCGCTATACGGGCCGCCTCTATCTGATTGGAGGTTATCCAACCGGGCTCCATGGATACAAGACCGTATTCGCCGTAAGCTATTACGTTGCCCTTGGTAGCCTTACCGGTCATTCTTCCGCGATGTACGCGGCGTCTTTTAACTCTCTTAGGCATTAACATTGGCGTTTCCTCCTTCCTGCTTGCTCGCCTTTGCTACGGGAGTAGCCTTGCCGAGCACCTCGCCCTTATACACCCATACCTTAACGCCGATTATTCCGAACGTGGTATGTGCTTCCGCGAAGCCGTAATCTATATCCGCCCTCAATGTCTGAAGGGGTATCGAACCGTCGTGATACTTCTCGCTGCGGGCTATTTCCGCGCCGTCGAGTCTGCCGGATACCATAGTCTTGATACCCTTGGCGCCCGCCTTCATGGCACGGCTTATCGACTGCTTCATTGCGCGTCTGAAAGCTACGCGCTTTTCGAGCTGTCCCGCAATATTCTCTGCTATGAGCTGAGCGTCCGTATCGGGACGTCTGACCTCGAGAATATTTATATTTACGTTCTTACCGCCGCATATCTTCTGAACTTCTTTCTTTATCACTTCCACTTGGCTGCCCTGCTTGCCGATAATGGACGCGGGCTTAGCGGAATAGATATTGACGTTGACGATAGCGTTGGCGGACGAAAGCAGCCTGCTGATCGTTATCTTGGATATGCTGTTGTTGTAGTATTTCTTTTTCAGGTAAGTTCTGATTGCGTGATCTTCCACAAGGTTATCCGCAAAGCCTTTCTTGTCTGCGTACCACTGGGTATCCCACTCTTTAATAACTCCCACTCTCATTCCGTGAGGACTGACTTTCTGACCCATCTGAAACCTCCTTACTTGACCGCGCCGTCAAGGATGACGGTGATATGGCTTGTACGCTTATTGATGCGCGCTGCGCTACCCTTTGCACGGGGCATAACTCTCTTGAGTATGGGACCTGCATTGGCGAAGCACTCTGCGACATAGAGGTCGCTCTTGCTCATTCCGAGATTATTCTCCGCATTGGCTGCCGCGCTGTTGAGCACCTTGATAAGGGGCTCGCTGGCCGCCTTAGGGGTATTCTTGAGTATGGCAAGCGCGTTGACGTAACTCTCTCCTCTGATGGTGTTGAGCACGATTCTTACCTTATCGGGAGATATTCTGATATATCTGGCGGTCGCCTGAGGACGTTTATCTGCGTTAGCTTTACGGGCTGCGCTCTTTTCTCTCAATCTTTTAGCCATTACTGATTACCTCCTACCGGTAGTTTTCTCACCGGCGTGCCCTCTGAAGGTACGGGTGGGGGCAAACTCGCCCAGCTTATGTCCGACCATATCTTCGGTTACGTATACCGGCACATGCTTTCTGCCGTCGTGAACGGCTATTGTATGACCGACCATATCGGGGAAGATTGTCGAAGCTCTCGACCATGTCTTAATAACTTTTTTCTCGTTGGCCTCGTTCATAGCGACTATCCTGTTGATAAGTCTTTCTTCTACGTAAGGACCTTTTTTTACTGATCTGCTCATCCTAAATCTCCTCTCAGTTAATACGCTTTACGATAAACTTGTCGCTCTTGCTCTTCTTATTTCTGGTCTTATAGCCCATAGTAGGAATACCCCAAGGAGTGACAGGTGAAGGCTTGCCGATAGGCGACTTGCCCTCGCCGCCGCCGTGAGGGTGGTCGCAAGGATTCATTACGACACCGCGCACGGACGGTCTTACGTTCATATGACGCTTACGTCCCGCTTTACCCAGCGATACCAGCTCATGCTCGGCATTGCCTACGGTACCGATGGTAGCTCTGCACTTGACAAGGATATATCTCATCTCTCCGCTGGGGAGTCTCAGAGTAGCGTATCTGCCTTCCTTAGCCATCAGCTGCGCGCTCACGCCCGCGCTTCTTGCGAGCTGACCGCCCTTGCCGGGGTGCATCTCTATATTGTGTACTTCGGTACCTACGGGTATCTTCTCGAGAGGAAGGTTGTTGCCCGCCTTGATATCGGCGCTCTCACCGCTCATAACCGTATCGCCCTTGTTAAGACCGAGGGGGCAGAGAATGTATCTCTTCTCGCCGTCGGCGTAAGCCAAGAGCGCGATATTTGCGCTGCGGTTGGGATCGTACTGGATGGACACTACCTTAGCGGGTACGCCGTCCTTATTCCTCTTGAAGTCGATTATTCTGTACTTGATTCTGTTGCCGCCGCCGATATGTCTTACCGTAATTCTGCCGGTAGCGTTTCTTCCGCCGGAACGGTTGACTACGGCAAGCAAGCTCTTCTCGGGCTTATCGCCGGTAAGCTCCTTGAATGCCGATACCGTCATAAAACGGCGCGCGGGAGAAGTAGGTTTATATCTCTTAATATTATCGTTAGCCATTGCGCTACCCTCCTATTACACCAAGCTCTCGAAGAAGGATATAGCCTTGCTATCGGACTCGAGAATAACGATTGCCTTCTTGTAGGAAGCCGTCATACCCTCGCTTCTGCCCCTTCTCTTCTTCTTGCCGTTTACGTTCATAGTATTTACTTTGGACACCTTTACGCCGAACACAGCCTCTACGGCTCTCTTTACATCGGTCTTGGTAGCGGTCTTAGCTACCTTGAAGGTATATCTCTTGTCGGCTACGCCGTCCATGGATTTTTCCGACATTATCGGCTCGATGATTATATCGTAATTATTCATGCCTTGTATGCCTCCTCTATAAGTGCGACAGCCTCTTTCGTTACGATGCACTTGCCGTTGGCAACTAAATCGTATACGTTAACAAGGCTTGCCTCAGCTACCTTTGCGCCCTGAATGTTACGCGCTGCGAGCACTACGTTATTGTCATTTGCCGCCGTAACGATGAGCACCTTCTTGTCCTCGAGATTAAAGCTCTTGAGCATAGCCGCTACGAGCTTCGTCTTAGCCTCTGCAAGCTCTAAGGCGTCGAGCACGATAAAGTCGTTGTCTCTTACCTTGGCAGAGAGCGCGCTTATGGTAGCGATTCTCTTCATCTTCTTATTGATCTTCTGCGAGAAGTCTCTGGGCTTGGGAGCGAATACGACGCCACCCTTAGTCCACTGAGGAGAACGGATAGAGCCCTGTCTTGCTCTGCCGGTACCTTTCTGTCTCCAAGGCTTCTTGCCGCCGCCCCTTACCTCGCTGCGGGTAAGAGTGCTCTTTGTGCCCTGCCTCTTGTTGGCGAGCTGAGCTACGACTACCTGATGTATAAGAGCCTCGTTATAGTCTGCGCCGAATACCTCGTCGCTGAGCTCCAGCGTGCCGACTTTCTTAGCGGCGGTATTATACGTATCTATCTTCATAGTAATCTCCTTTACGCCTTAACGCTGTTCTTAACGACTACGACGCTGCCTTTAGGTCCGGGCACTGCGCCTTTGATAAGAATGAGATTGCGTTCCTTATCGACTTTTACAACTGTAAGGTTCTGTACGGTAACTCTCTCGTTGCCGAGGTGTCCAGCCATCTTCTTGTTCTTGAACACTCTGGAAGGGGTGGAGTTAGCGCTCATGGAGCCTACGCCCCTGTGATATCCCGAGCCGTGCGCCTTAGGTCCGATATGATGATTCCATCTCTTGACCGCACCTGCAAAGCCCTTACCTTTGGACGTACCGGTAACGTCTACCTTCTCGCCCTCGACAAAGACGTCGCACTTTATCTCGTCGCCTACACTGTAGCCCGAGCAATCCGCAAGTCTGAATTCTCTGAGATGACGCATAGGCGTTACCTTAGCTACTGCGAAATGTCCCTTAACGGGCTTGTTCACGTTCTTTTCCTTGATAGAGCCGTAAGCTACCTGCAAAGCCTGATAGCCGTCCTTTTCCGTCGTCTTAATCTGTACGACGGGGCAAGGACCTGCCTCCACCACGGTTACGGGTATAACTTTTCCGTCCGCGGTAAATACCTGACTCATACCCAATTTAGTTCCAATGATTGCTTTATTCATACGATAAAGTTCACCTCCGATTATTTTCCGTCTTAACGACGCTTGCTTGCTTATAATTTAATGCTTATATCCACGCCTGCGGGTAAGTCGAGCTTCATGAGCGCGTCTACCGACTTAGCAGTGGGATTGTAGATATCAATCAGTCTCTTGTGCGTACGCAGCTCAAACTGCTCGCGGCTGTCCTTATACTTATGAGGCGCGCGAAGTACGGTTACTATCTCTTTATCCGTGGGGAGGGGTACCGGTCCCGATACTTTTACGTCAAAACGCTTTACCGTATCGATGATCTTCTCCGCAGCCGCGTCGATAAGAGAGTGGTCGTAAGCTTTGAGCTTAATTCTGATTTTACCTGCCATGTTCCTTTCTCCTTCCTAACTCTTGTTATTTGGGCTTACGCGCCCGGGTGTTTCACATCGTCCGATTTAATATGCGGCTATGCGCCGCAATGAGTTAGTTGCCCGTATTCCGAGCATCGGTATTGCGAAAACTATCCGTATTTACGGTAACCTCCCGCGCACTCCGAGCCGGACAATGCTTATTTATTTTACATTAACGCTTAGATATAGTCAAATCGAGCCGTTTATATCAATGTAAAATCTTTGTAAATTAATTGCGGAAAGCCTACTGTTCATACAGATAAGCTCTCCGCGCCTGCTCAATCTATCAATGCTTACTCTACGTAATCGTCGTCGCCTGCTCCGCCCTTGACTTCCGAATCCAAAGTATCTGCATCTTCCCCGCTACGGTGCGTAGCATCGCGCAGATATTGACGCATCTTACTGTTGCCTCGTATTATCACGCCCGCCATTATTATGCAGAGCACAAGCAATACTCCTACAGCGGCTATCGTAACGATATACAGCTTCTTCTTCACGTATTCGCTTCCGTCGAAATTCCCAAGCCCGCCCTCTACGAGCTGCCCTGCCTTTACGGTGAACGTTGCGCTTAAGTCGCCGTAGCTTACAGTAATTGTGTTGTCGCCCTCGCTCAGTGCTCCGTCGGGAGAATATGTATAATCGCTATTGTTAAGCTCCACTTTCTCGCCGTCGGGATATATTCCGTAGACCACCATACCGTAACTATCGAAACTGTCGCCTGTAGAATAATTCTTTTTATAATTTCCGCCTACCTCGATTGAAATTATCTTGTAATCTCCATTGCCGCTTGCGTCTACTATTATTACGTACTCGCATACGTCCGAGCACGCTCCGTCTATGGCGTACTTAGATGTGTCTATGCTTATCTTGACGCTATAGCTGCCTGTCCACTTGGAGCTTACCGCGTTGCCGTTTGCATCGGCATACGTTACGTTTGCATCCGTTATTATCGTGCCTGCACCGTCTGTTACCGTTACTACAGGGTGTTGCACTGCGTCGTTAAACGTCAGACTGTCGCCGTTTGCAAATGGATTACCCGCTCCGTCCGTCCAGTCTATAAACACTAAGGACATGCCCGCGCCGAGGATTATATCAAATACTACCGTAGTATTGGACAAGCTGTAATTGAGATAGTTGGGATCGGTGCGAGCTATGCTAACGCTTACGCTGTAGCCGTTGTGCACCTTGCTCGCGTTGGTATCTCCGCTGTACTCGAAGTTGATATTGCCATTCTCGAAGTTGACTATCGACGCGGTAGGTCTGTGCACGTTGCCGTCTGCTACAAAAGAAGTATTGTCCCACATCACTCGCACTGCGTACGGATTGATATTCCACTTGATATCGATATAGTCATCTGCTCTGCCGTCGTCCCACTCGTAGTTGCTATTGGCAAGTCTTATCCTCACCGTATAGTTAGTCGCGCTCACGTTGCGCTGCAAGGCGTTGCTTGTATTGACGTAACTGCCGTTGTAATCAGGGATATATTGCGTAATGTCTATATCACTGCCGTTGTATATTATCTTGTTCCTGT
>CAMWNK010000016.1 GCA_947175555.1 uncultured Clostridia bacterium
GCTATGATGGCTCAAGGCGTGTGCTAATCCAATAACACTTTTTATCAATTACAAGGAGCGGTCAGCCGCTCCTTTATTTTATTTATACGCGCGCACCCGACTAAATTCTGTTGCAAATAGAGCGAGCTGTATGTTAAAATATATTCGTTAATATCGGATACTTGGAAAGTATTCGTCAAGGAGAGCTATTTTATGCCAAAAGTTGCGGTCATAATGGGGAGCTACAGCGATATTGGGGTAGTCAAGCCGTGTATCGATATCCTTAAAGAATTCGGTATAGAAGTAATTGCAAGAGTAATATCGGCGCACCGTACGCCCGACGCCGCGCATGAGTTTGCCGCCGCTGCCGATTCGCAGGGCATAGAGGCAATTATCTGCGCAGCAGGCAAGGCAGCGCATCTCGGCGGCGTAATAGCAGCCTATACTCCTTTGCCTGTGATAGGCTTGCCCGTAAAGAGCTCTACTATGGACGGACTGGACAGTCTGCTTTCTATAGTGCAGATGCCTGGCGGTATCCCCGTAGCTACGGTTGCTATCAACGGCGGTCTCAACGCAGGATTGCTCGCGGTACAGATGCTTGCTATAAAGTATCCGCAGCTTAAAGATAAAATGGTTAAATATAAGTTGGAGCTTGCGCGCAAGATATCCGACGATGATAAAAAATTGCAAGAGGAGCTTGGTTTATGAAGAGGTTGGAGCAGTTGTACGAAGGTAAGGCTAAGAAAGTTTTTCTTACCGACAATCCCGACGTAGTCGTAGTATCTTATAAAGACGATGCTACCGCATTTAACGGCATCAAGAAAGGTCAGATAAAGGATAAGGGCATTGTTAATAATGTATGCTCCAATCATTTATTTAAGCTGTTGGAGAGCAAAGGCATTCCCACGCACCTTGTAGAGCAGATCAACGAGAGAGAGACTTATGTCAAGAAAGTTCAGATAGTCCCCCTTGAGGTTATTGTCAGAAATATCGCAGCCGGTTCTATGTCCAAAAGGCTCGGTATCCCCGAGGGCAAGGTTTTGCCCGTGGCAGTAGTAGAATTCAGCTATAAGAACGACGATCTCGGCGATCCTCTTATCAACGACGACCACGCTTTGGCAATGGAGCTGGCTACGCCTGAGGAAATCGCTCAGATTAAAGCCATGGCGCTCAAGGTAAACAGCGTGCTCAGCGAGTACTTTGCAGAGATAGGCGTTACGCTTGTAGATTTCAAGCTCGAGTTCGGCAGATATAAGGACGGTATCGTCTTGGCTGACGAGATTTCGCCCGATACCTGCCGCTTCTGGGATAAGAAAACAGGCGAGAAGCTCGATAAGGACAGATTCCGCCGCGATCTCGACGATGTAGACAAGGGCTACAGAGAGATTAAGAAGCGCATGGGCTTAGAGTAATTTATTCGATTGTATGCCGTCGAATTTTTCGGCGGCTTTACGTTTATTTTTAAGGAGTAATAAAATATGGCTATAGATTATAAGAGCGCGGGCGTAGACGTAGAAGCAGGTTACGAAGCGGTACGTCTTATGAAGCAATATGTCAAGACGACGTACAACGACAGCGTACTCGGAGACTTGGGTTCGTTCGGCGGTTTTTACGCTTTGGACGATAAGCCCGACGGCGATTGCCTCGTAGCGGGTACGGACGGCGTAGGTACTAAACTGAAGTATGCTTTTGTCCTGGACAAGCACGATACCATAGGCATAGACGCCGTAGCTATGTGCGTCAACGATATCGTCTGTCAGGGCGCAAGACCGCTTCTGTTCCTCGATTATATTGCGCTCAATAAGCTCGTCCCGACTAAGGTTGCGGATATCGTCAAGGGCGTGAGCGAGGGCTGCCGTCAATCGGGTTGCGCGCTTATAGGCGGCGAGACTGCGGAGATGCCCGGCTTTTATGCCGATGACGAGTACGATATTGCAGGCTTTGCAGTCGGTATCGTAAAGCGCAATAAGATTATCAACGGCAAGAGTATAGTTGATGGCGATAAACTTATCGGTATTGCCTCCAGCGGTATACACAGCAACGGCTATTCGCTTGTCCGTAAGCTCTTCGGCGAGGATAAGGAGAGCATCAATAAGTATAACGCGACTTTGGGTTGCGCGCCCGCGGATATCGTCCTTACGCCTACGAAAATCTACGTAAAGACAGTCCTCTCCGTTATAGAAAAGCACACCATTAAGGGTATTGCTCATATCACGGGCGGCGGATTTATCGAGAATATACCGCGCATTATCCCCAAGGGATTGGGTATCGATATCGATATTAACAGTTATCCCGTGCCTAAGGTATTTAAGGCGCTCGGCGAAATCGCAGGCATCGGCAACGATAAGATGTACAATACCTTTAATATGGGTATAGGTCTTGTTATGGCTGTGTCTCCCGAAACGGCTGACTCTGTGGTTGCTACGCTCAAGGAGTTGGGCGAAGACGCTTACGTTATAGGCAGCGTAACCGATAAAGAAGGAGTAAATCTTCATTGATGAAGAATATAGCTGTATTCGCGTCGGGCGGCGGCACCGATATGCAGAGCGTAATCGACGCTTGCGAAAGGGGCGAGATTAATGGCAAGGTAAGCGTAGTTATTGCCAATAAAAACGGTATTTACGCATTAGAAAGAGCAGACAAGCATTCCATTCCTTATAAGGTATTTACTATTAAGGAATATGGAGACTCGGAAAGCAGAGATAAGGCGATAGCGCAATTTCTGTCTGCGTTTAATATCGATTTGATAGTGCTTGCAGGTTATCTGTCGATTATCACATCGCCGTTGCTCGATATCTACGAGGGTAGAATTATCAATATTCACCCCTCGCTCATTCCCGCGTATTGCGGCATGGGTATGTACGGCTTGAAGGTTCATCGCGCCGTAATAGAGGGCGGTGAAAAGGAGAGCGGCTGCACCGTACATTATGTGGACGGCGGAGCCGATACTGGGAAAATCATTGAGCAAGTTAAGGTAAAAGTTTTAGAAGGCGATACTGCGGAAAGTTTACAAGAGCGTGTGCTCGAGCAGGAGCATATTCTTTTGCCCAAGGTAGTCGCGCAGCTTTGCAGACAATAACGGATATAAGGAGTGTTTATGAAAAAACGTGCATTAATCAGTGTTTCCGATAAGACGGGCATAGTCGATCTTGCTAAGAGCTTGATTGATTTCGGCTATGAGATTGTGTCTACAGGCGGAACGTTAAAGGTATTGAGAGAGTCCAATCTCAAGGCGATAGATATAAGCGATATTACGGGATTTCCCGAGTGTCTCGACGGCAGGGTGAAGACGTTGCACCCCAACGTGCACGCAGGATTGCTCGCTATGCGCTCGAATGCAGAGCATATGTCTTTCCTTGAAAAGATGGATATCAATACCATAGATATTGTGGTCGTCAACCTCTATCCGTTCAAGCAGACGATATCCAAAGAAGGCATCGAGCTGCAAGAAGCTATCGAAAATATCGATATCGGCGGTCCTACGATGCTGAGGAGCGCGGCTAAGAATTATCAAGACGTAACCGTACTTGTAGATCCTACGGACTATGATAGAGTTATCAAGGAATTGTCGGCAGGCGGAGTAACGCTTGATACTAAGTTCTATCTGATGTATAAGGTATATCAACACACCGCTTATTACGATACGCTTATTGCGGACTATTTGCGCAAGCGCATCGGCATAGAGTATCCCAAAAAACTTACGCTCGCCTTTGATAAAGCGCAGGATATGCGTTACGGCGAAAATCCTCATCAGAGCGCAGTATTTTATAAAGAGCCCTTTGACGTTGCAGGCAGCCTTTCCAAGGCAAAGCAACTGCATGGAAAAGAGCTTTCTTACAACAATATCAACGACGCCAACGGCGCGCTTAACTTGCTTAAGGAGTTTGACGAGCCTACGATTGTCGCCTGCAAGCATTCCAATCCTTGCGGCGTAGCGTCGGATAAAACGATATCCAAAGCATTTGAAAAAGCTAATGCAAGCGATCCTACTTCTATCTTCGGCGGAATTATTGCCGCTAACAGAGAGATAGACAAGGAGACGGCGGAGCAGATTAACAAGATATTTATCGAGATAGTGATTGCGCCTTCTTTCAGTAAGGAGGCAATGAGCATACTCACCACTAAGGCTAATATCAGATTGCTTGAGCTGCCCGATATCGCAAGCGAGGTTCCGCAGGGCAATTACGAGATGAAGAAGGTGCTCGGCGGCTTGCTCGTTCAAGACTTCGACAGGAATGTCATAGACGACGACAAGATACAGGTGGTTACATCTCTTGCGCCCAGCGATAAGCAGATTGAGGACTTGAAGTTTGCGATGAAAGTAGTCAAGCATACTAAGTCCAACGCAATAGTCGTGGCTAAGGATAAAGTTACTTTGGGTATAGGCGGCGGACAGGTCAACAGAATATGGGCGACAGGTCAAGCTGTAGAGCATTCTCTTACCTCCACTCAAGGAGCGGTGCTTGCCTCCGATGCGTTTTTCCCTTTCGACGATTGCGTAGAGGAAGCGGGCAAGGCAGGTATTGCGGCTATCGCTCAACCAGGCGGCAGCAGAAACGACAAACTTAGCATAGATGCCTGCAATAGATTGGGCATTGCTATGATATTTACAGGGGACAGACATTTTAAGCATTGAGGTAGATATGAGCGTATTGGTTATAGGCGGCGGCGGCAGAGAGCACGCGATATGTAAGGCTTTATCTAAAAGCGACAAGACAGGCAAGATATATTGTATCCCCGGTAATGCGGGAATAGCTGAAATTGCGGAGTGTATAGACAGTATATCCGTAATGGACTTCGAAAAGATTATCGATTTTGTCGATGACCACGAAGATATTACTATGACCGTAGTCGCGCCCGATGATCCGCTGGCTGCGGGATTGGTAGATAAACTTACGGCTAAGGGACACAGAGCATTCGGTCCTTCTGCAAAGGCTGCGCAGATAGAAGCGTCTAAGGCGTTCAGTAAGCGTCTTATGAAGAAGTATTCCATCCCTACGGCTGCCTATGCGGAGTTTACCGATTATGCTAAAGCAGTAGATTATGTTAAAAGAGCTAAGTATCCGCTGGTAGTTAAAGCCGACGGTCTTGCTTTGGGCAAGGGCGTGGTAATCTGCGCCGACGTCAGCGAAGCGCTTGACGCAGTCGGCGACATGATGGTCAGTAAAAAGTTTAACGACGCGGGCAACACTATCGTCATAGAAGAGTTCCTTGTGGGTAAGGAAGTGTCGATACTTTGCTTTACCGACGGCAAGACCATTATCCCTATGGTGTCGTCGCAGGACCATAAGAGAGCATTCGATAACGATCAGGGACTTAACACAGGCGGCATGGGCACTTTTTCTCCTTCCGCCATCTATACGGATGAGCTGGCTGCAAAGGTGAAAAAAGATATCATTTTGCCTACCGTAGAGGCAATGAATAAGGAAGGACGCGAATTCAAGGGCGTACTTTATTTCGGTCTCATGATTACTCAAGACGGTCCTAAGGTGCTTGAGTATAACGCTCGCTTCGGAGATCCCGAGACACAGGTAGTATTGCCGAGGCTTAAGAGCGATTTATATGATATATTCCAAGCAATCATTGACGGCAGGCTTGCAGACGTCGAGGTGGAGTGGGACGATAACGCGTGCGTTTGCGTTATTTTAGCCAGCGGCGGTTATCCCGGCAGCTATAAAAAGGGTATCCCCATACATATTGATAACTTGCCCGAAGATATCACTTTATATCATGCAGGCACCGCGCTAAAAGGCGGTAAGTTAGTAACGTCTGGCGGAAGGGTAATAGGCGTTACCGCTTGCGGAAAAGACGTTGCAGAGGCGAGATTGAAGGCGTACGGCGCAATAGATAAAATATCATTTGACGGCATGTTTTTCAGAAGAGATATCGGTATTAAGGCATAGGTGGAATATGGTTAAAAGAATATTTGTTGAAAAGAAGAAAGGCTTCGACGTGTCCGCTCGTAAGATATCGGGCGACATATCCGTTACTTTGGGTATATCGGTAAAGGAAGTCAGACAGTTTATCCGCTACGATATAGAGGATATGCCTGAAGATATCTTCGACAAGGCAAAGAATACTATATTCAGCGAGCCGCCCGTTGATATGATCTATGAGGATAATCTTCCCGATATGAGCGGATATTGCGTGCTTGTTACCGAGTATCTCCCGGGACAGTACGATCAGCGCTCGGATAGCGCAATGCAATGCGTTCAGCTCC
This sequence comes from uncultured Clostridia bacterium, assembly GCA_947175555.1. Taxonomy (GTDB): domain Bacteria; phylum Bacillota; class Clostridia; order Christensenellales; family UBA3700; genus Alloclostridium. Next base: position 6,200 of record CAMWNK010000016.1, read on the forward strand.
TTTCTATGGGCACGCGACCTTTAATAAGGTGCGCCACGGTCTACGCATTTAAGGGTATCGATGCGCAGGAATTCAACAGAATTAAGAAATATTTGATTAACCCCGTTGACAGCAGAGAGGGGAGTTTAGATATCCCCGACACTTTGCGTCAAGACATTAAGCCCGATTTGTCCGTCCCTATGGTCGACGGCTTTATCGATATGAGCGATGACGATATACGCAATTATCACAGCGCACAGGGCTTTGCGATGAGCGTAGAGGACCTATTATTCGTCAGAGAATACTTTAAGAGCGAGGGGAGAGTCCCTACTTTCACAGAGCTGAAAGTTATTGATACGTATTGGTCGGATCATTGCAGGCACACTACGTTTGCGACCGAACTTACGGATATCGTTATTGATAGCGATAATCCGCATATCAGAATAGCTCTTAACGAATACGGGAAACTTTTTAAGAAATTTAACGGAAGCAGAGAGGACAAATATAGGTGCTTGATGGATATTGCAACTATATCGGTCAAGTACCTCAAGTCTATCGGTAAGCTCGATAATCTCGATGTCAGCGATGAGATCAACGCTTGTTCTGTCGAGGTTGACGTAGATAATGACGGCGCTATAGAAAAGTGGCTGATTATGTTTAAGAACGAGACGCATAACCACCCCACTGAGATAGAGCCTTTCGGCGGTGCGGCTACATGCCTCGGCGGAGCGATAAGAGATCCTCTTTCGGGACGTACGTATGTATATCAAGCGATGCGCGTTACAGGCAGCGCAGATCCCAGAGAGAGCGTAAATAATACTTTAAGCGGTAAGCTGCCTCAGAAGGTCATTACAAAGACTGCCGCAGCGGGATATTCCGGCTACGGCAATCAGATAGGATTGGCTACAGGCATAGTCGCCGAAATGTATCATACCAATTATAAAGCCAAGAGATTGGAGACGGGCTATGTAATTGCCGGCAATAAAAAAGAGAACGTTGTAAGGCGCAAGCCTGTCCAAGGCGACATTATCGTTCTGCTTGGAGGAGATACGGGACGCGACGGCTGCGGCGGCGCGACGGGTTCGTCCAAGGCTCATACCGTCAAGTCGGTTGAGACGTGCGGCGCAGAGGTGCAGAAAGGCAATCCCCCTACGGAGAGAAAAATTCAGAGACTTTTCCGTAATCCGGAAGTGAGTAAACTCATAATCAAATGCAACGATTTCGGCGCGGGCGGCGTGTCCGTAGCTATAGGCGAGCTTGCCGATAGCTTGGATATCAATCTCGATGCGGTGCCCAAGAAGTACGACGGACTTTCGGGTACGGAGCTTGCGATATCCGAGTCTCAGGAGCGTATGGCGGTTGTGCTTGCAAAAGAGGATGCGGATAAGTTTATAGCCTTTGCAAGTGAAGAAAATCTCAGCGCAACTATTGTTGCCGAAGTAAAAGATAACGGATATATGCGTATGTTCCATGCAGGACGCTGCATTGTGGAACTCAAGAGAGCATTCCTCGATACCAACGGCGTCAAGCAGATGCAAGATGCGGTAATCAAGGACAATGTGTCTAAATATATGGACACGCCTTATCAAGATACTCTCAGGTATATGAATTCAGGCGACGTTCGCTCCGCTTTGATAGGAGAGTTGGGCAGACTTAACGTATGCTCCACGAAGGGCTTGGGCGAGATGTTCGACAGCACAATAGGAGCGGCTACGGTGGTTATGCCTTTCGGCGGTAAGTATCAACTCACTCCTTCTGTAGTCATGGCAGCTAAGCCTCCTGTAAGCGGACATACCAATACGGTAACTGTATCTTCGTACGGTTGTTCTCCTCAGCTTATGAGCAGTTCACCGTTTACGGGAGCGATATATTCCATTATCACCTCTGTTGCAAAACTTGTTTCTTGCGGCGTATCTATAGATACTATCAGACTGTCGTTGCAAGAATTCTTTAAGAAACCGGGGAAGGATCCCGAGCGTTGGGGCGAGCCGCTTTCGGCGCTGCTCGGCGCAATGTACGCGCAGAATAATCTCGGTATCGGCGCAATAGGCGGTAAGGATAGCATGAGCGGAACATTCGAGCATATCGACGTCCCTCCTACGCTCATATCTTTTGCCATGGGTATTACTCAAGCGGATAAGATAATTACCAATACCTTTGACGAAAACACAGCCGCGCGCAGGATATATCGCATTTCGCTGCCTAAGGACAATCACGGTATACCCGTATTTTCCAGAGTAGTTAAGCTGTTCAAGACTATGAATAAGGCTATTATGTGCGGCGATATCGTAGGCTGCAACGTCGTAGACGAGGGCGGCGCGGTATGTGCCGTAGTCAAGTCTTGTATGGGCAATATGCTCGGTACGAATTGGAAAGAGATTACGGCGGACATGTTCGCGCCGACATTCGGTGATTTTATAATCCTTGCCAAAGACGTCAGCAAATTGCGCTCATATAATCCCGAATTCCTGTGCAGTCTTAACGGTACGCATACTTTGACTGTCGGCAAGAGCGGCGATGACAGCGTCAAGATAAAGATGAGCGATCTGAGCAGGGCATTTACTTCTCCTATGGAAGAAGTATTCCCGAGTACGGCATACTCCGACGGCGAGGTGCGTAATCTCATCTGTTGCGCCGTAAAGCGTAAGAGTACGCATACATCCATTGTCAAGCCTCGCGTATTGATACCCGTATTCCCCGGTACTAACTGCGAGTACGATACGGCTCGCGCATTTGAGAGAGCGGGCGCGGTTGCCGAGACATTAATCATCCGCAATCAGTCGCCGAGAGATATCGAAGACAGCGTTAAGGCTATTATTAAGGCTTTGGACAATTCGCAGATACTTGCCTTCCCGGGCGGATTCAGCGGAGGAGACGAGCCTGACGGTAGCGGTAAGTTTATAGCTACTACTTTCCGTAATCCTGCAGTTGCAGAAGCCGTCATGAAGATGCTGTATGAGCGCGACGGCTTAGCGTTGGGAATATGCAACGGATTCCAAGCGTTGATTAAGCTGGGGCTTGTGCCTTACGGCAAGATTACAGAGCAGACTTGCGATGCACCTACGTTGACGTTTAACAATATTTCTCGCCACGTATCTACGATATCGAGGATTAGAGTTGCTACCAATAAGTCGCCTTGGCTCTATTCGGTCAATGTCGATGACATATTCAACGTGCCTGTAAGTCATGGCGAAGGCAGATTCGTCGCCTCCAAGGACGAGCTTGAGAAACTCATTGCAGGCGGACAGGTCGCTACTCAATACGTAGACATGTCAGGCAACGCGACAATGACATCGCCGTTCAATCCCAACGGCTCTGTTATGGGAATAGAGGGCATCATCAGCCCCGACGGCAGAGTGCTTGGCAAGATGGGGCATAGCGAGAGATGGGACGACAACCTGTATAAGAACGTATCGGGTAATTACGATATGAAGATATTCGAAAGCGGTGTTAAGTACTTTCTCTAAATGATAATTACAGACATCACCGATCAAAAACATAACAGAGGCAGAATGAATTTGTTTATAGACGGAGCATTCTACGCCTCTGTTTCTGCTTATTTGGTAGAAAAGCGAGAAGTATTTATCGGTAAAGAAGTTACTTGTTCTCAGCTTGATAAAATTATCTTTGACAGCGATAGGGCAGTTGCCTTTGATTACACCTGTTGGTATCTTGACAGGTATCCCTCTACGGTTAAAAAGATGAAGGATAAACTTTATTCCAAGGGATATTCGCGCTCTGTAGTTGAGTATGCCGTTGATAAAGCAATTGACTGCCACATATTGGACGATAGGCGTTATGCCTTAAACTATTACGATTATCGTAAGAATTCATGCGGTATCGTTAAGATAATCGCAGAACTTAAGGCAAAGGGCGTAGATAAAGACGTAATTGCACAAATAAGCGATATGGACAGCCAATCCGATGAGGACAGCGCGTTTACTTCGGCGATGCGTCTGACGCGTAGGCACAGCAACGGACAAGTTGTCGATGCAAAGTATTTGGCGCGTCTGGGCAGATATCTTGCGTCTAAGGGATATTCTTGGGATATAATAAGACGGTGTATAGACGATATAAGGAGCGGCGATGAGGATTTTAACTGACGCGCAAATGCGAGAGTGCGACAATAGATCCGTTTTATCGGGGATAAGTTCTCGCGAGTTGATGTACAGAGCCGCGTTATCGGTATATGAATCGCATGATTGGAGTAATAAATCGGTATATATTATATGCGGCAAGGGTAATAACGGCGGCGACGGCTATGCCTTAGCTAATATCCTCAATGCTCACGGACATAGAGTGCGACTTTATTATATTGAGGAAAATGCAGGCGAAGCATTGCACTACAGAAGCGAAGCGGCCGATAAAGGGATATCAATATCTCACGTAAATGAATGCGACTATAATTGCGACATAATTGTCGATTGTATTTTCGGTACGGGATTCAAGGGTAGCGTTTGCGGCGTATATGCCGAGGTAATCGACAGCATTAACGCAAGCGGAGCTTACATTATCAGCGTGGATATTCCAAGCGGTCTTAACGGTACGTCGGGCATTGCAAAAAAGGCGGTTATTGCAGACAAGACCGTTGCGATACAGTGTGCTAAGACGGGGCATTATTTGAGCGACGGTAAGGATTGCTGCGGAGAGTTGGTAGTTAAAGATATCGGTATTGACGTCTTGGATTGCGGATATATTCAAGTAGAAGATAAGCATATTGCATCGTTTTTTCCTAAGCGAAAAAACAACTCCAATAAGTCTACGTTCGGCAAGACGATAGTAATAGGCGGATGCAGTCAATATTGCGGGGCGGTTAAACTTGCCAATATTGCGCTTTGCTCTATGAGGGCGGGATGCGGACTGTCAACGCTTGCCGTTCCTTACAATATTGCGGGGTGCATGGGCGAAGCGGTAATGGAGAGTACAATATATCCGCTTGATTGCAACGAAACCGGCATTGTGTATAATGCTAATAAGATTGACGCTCTTATACGCGGCGCATCTACGGTTGTAATAGGCATGGGTTTGGGAGCTAATGCTAAAGAGATAATGGCGACGCTTAAGCACTTGTTGAGCATAAAAGGACTTAAGGTAATAATCGATGCAGACGGATTGAATGCGCTCGCTTGCAATGTTGATGTGCTAAATGATAGAGCGGCGGACGTGCTGATTACACCGCACCCCAAGGAGATGTCGCGGCTTTGCGGCATGGGAGTAGAGCAAGTTCTTGCCAATCCCATAGACGCTGCGGAATGCTTCGCCGCAAAATACGGAGTTAACGTATTGCTTAAAGGCGCGTCCACACTGATAACAGACGGCAAGACAGGTTATATTATGACTGAAGGAGGCGCATATCTTTCCAAGGGCGGCAACGGCGATGTGCTCGACGGAGTGATTGCGGGAATTGCGTCTCAAGGACATGACTTGCTGATATCGGCAGCCGCGGCAAGTTATCTATGCGCGATATGCGGAGCAAATAAAAGTGAATTATACGGCGAGCAAGGCGTAATGCCGTCCGATATTGCAATATCCATTAAAGAAACTTTAGATAGATTGTTATAAAATATTTTCTTCGGTATAAACGGCTGACAAGCAGGACAAAATAACATTGGTCCTGCTTTTTTGCATATATATGAGCAGGATAAAATTATCGGAGACACTATGATAAAGAGAGGAGAACTGTATTATGCCGATTTAAGTCCCGTTGTAGGGAGCGAGCAGGGCGGAATAAGGCCCGTGCTTGTCGTGCAGAACGATATCGGCAATAGATATTCTCCTACGGTAATAGCCGCCGCCGTTACAAGTAAGATAGATAAGGCCAAGTTGCCCACGCATATAGAGTTATCTGCTAAAGATTACGGGCTGCCCAAGGACTCCGTAGTATTGCTCGAGCAGATAAGGACGCTTGATAAGCGCAGGCTGAAAGATAAGATCGGGCAGGTGTCAGGAGATAAAATGATGCGCATCAACGAGGCGCTTATGGTCAGTCTCGGATTCTATGAGTAATCGCCGGAGATAACGTCATATTTTTTTGTAATATTATATTTACATTTTAATTATTATAATATATAATAGTAGTTAGTGTTTTGCACTAATAATTATCAAGGGTGAATTATGAACAAGTTGTCCGCCTTGCTTCACAAGGTTTTTATGACAGACCCCAATGATAAGGAAGGAATGCAGCCGTCGGAGGCAATCAGCTATTCGATTTGCGGCTTCGGTCAAAACCTTATCAGCGCAATCGTAAGTTCTTATCTTACATATTATCTGACCAACGGATTGCTCGTAGCATCGGCAGTCGTCGGATACATAATGCTCGGTACGCGCGTATTCGATGCGTTCAACGATCCTATTATGGGTACTATAGTTGACCATACCCGTACGCGTTGGGGCAAGAACAGACCGTATGTATTCTTTGCCGCTATACCGATAGCTATATTTACCGTAATATGCTTCTTGCCGTGGCAGGCAATGGGATTGCCTTACGGTATCGAGCCTAAAGGATATCAGACGATTGCTATCGTTACTGCCGTGTACGTGCTTTGGTCTATTGCTTATACGGCTGTAGACGTGCCGTATTGGGGACTTGCCACTTCCATGACGTCCAATACGCACCAGCGCGGTACGATGCTTACTATAGCAAGGTTGCTTTGTACGGCGGGTAGCGGCGTAGTTTCGATAATCGTTCCTCAGTTATCGGGAGCTTGGATAAAGAATTATACCAACGAGGCAGGCGATATACTGCCCGAATACGCATACGAGGCGGCAAGGGTACTTCAGAAGAATTATCTTTGGATGGTGCTTGTAATAGTCATTATTGCGCTTCCTATGTTCTATCTCGGATTTAAGAAGTCTAAAGAGCGCTTCTACGATCCCAGTCAGACTCTCACGCTTAAAGAGAATTTCTCCCTTCTTACTAAGAATAAGCCTTTGCTTTTGATTATTCTTGCAGGCGTACTCGGCGGCGGCAAGACGCTGTACTTATACAGCACGATGTACGTTTCGCAGTATTGCTTCGGCTCTATAGGCGGCGTATCTTGGGCAACGCTTTTGACAATGGCTGCCGTCCCCGGCGGACTGATCGCATCGGTGCTCGTGCCTTGGTGTACTAAGAAGTGGGGTAAAAGAAATACATATATTGTATCGCATATAGTAGGCGGTATAGTGATGATATTGTCATTCGTGGTTTGCAGATTCGCAAAGGGCGGAGATATAGACAACTATGCAGTGCTTGCAATATATGTTATCGCGCTCATTATCGCGGGCGTACCTCAAGGCTTTGCCAATATCATTACATACGCTCAGATAGCCGACTGCGTAGATTATATGGAGTGGAAGACAGGTCAGAGAGGCGAGGGCATCTGCTTTGCAATGCAGACCTTTATCAATAAGATAGGTATCGCTCTCGGCGCGGCATTCTCCTGCTTCGGTCTTGCTTGGGCAGGTATAGGCGACGCAACGCAGTGGTCTAATATGGTTGTTACAGACGCTGCCGCAAAACTTTCCGCTCAGCAATTCCTTATCGGTATTACGCTTATCTTGCCGGGTGCAAGTATGATACTTTCGGCAATACCTTACTTCTTCTATGACTTCAATGAGAAGGAGCAGGCGCTTGCGGTTGCGGAGATAGCAGAGCGCAAAGCTGCTAAAGCGGCAGAGGAAGGCGCAGCGCCGTCCGAGCCTCAGACTTTGCAGCCCGAAGCCTAAATATAAGACATAGATTATAACGTAATAATATTGCCTTTAAGGATATATAATTAATGTCATACGTTTCGTTATATCGTAAATTCAGACCGACCGCCTTTAATAAGGTGGTCGGTCAACAACACGTTATCCGCACATTGGGCAATCAGCTTAAGGGCGGTAGCGTTTCGCATGCGTATCTCTTTACAGGTTCGAGAGGTACGGGCAAGACATCTGTCGCAAAGATATTCGCTAAGGCAGTCAACTGCCTTTCTCCGTTAGAGGACGGCTCTCCTTGCGGAAAATGTCGCTCATGCGTGGAGCTTGCGGGCGGGAGCAGTCTTGACATACTCGAGATAGACGCCGCATCCAACAACGGCGTAGATGAGATAAGGGACTTGCGCGACAACGTCAAGTATCTTCCTTCAATTTCTAAGTATAAAGTTTACATTATAGACGAAGTTCACATGCTGTCCAATTCGGCGTTCAACGCTTTGCTTAAGACGCTGGAAGAACCGCCCGAACACGTAATATTTATCTTGGCCACCACCGAGGTGCAGAAGATTCCCGCTACGGTTTTGTCTCGATGCATGAGATTCGATTTCAGACTGCTTACTATAGACGAACTCGTATCTTTACTGGCTTCCGTAATGGACGGCATAGGGAAAAAATATGAGCAAGAAGCTCTCATTGCAATAGCGGGAGCAGGTCAGGGAAGCGCGAGAGATACACTATCGCTTGCCGATATGTGTGTGTCGTATTGCGGAGATACGATTACTTACGAGGCAGTAATCGACGCTTTGGGATTATGTTCTCCCGATACAGTCATTAGGCTGACGTCCGATATACTCCACGGTGATACAGACAACGCTCTGCGCGAGGTCAGCGGCGTTTATTCTAAGGGTAAAAGCGTCAATACTTTAGCTAAGGACGTAGCCGCTATGTTGTCTAATATCGGATACGCCCATAATTGCACCAACGCCAATACCATTCTAAAGTTGCCTGCCGATATATACGAAAAGGTAAGATCTCTTGCCGTAGATATCCCTAACGCGCGGATTTTGCATGCGTTGGAGGTCTTTTGTTATCTTGAGGGAGAGCTGCGCTACAGTTCATATCCTAAAGTAGTGCTCGAGATGGCTGTCATTAAGGCGTGCGAGATGTCTTCGGACTTTTCTCAAGACGGATTGCTTAAGCGTCTTAAGGCAATAGAGGAAGGCGGAGTAATAGCTCAAGGTAAAATTGCAGATATTGATATCGACGGCAATAAAATATGGCAGAGTATAATAGTACAGGTGCGACAGGATAATCCTTCTGCACGTGTATTGCTCGATTCTATTGCGCCTAAGTGCGCCGTTATAGACGGCGTGCTCGCCATAGTAATCGATAGCGAAGAGGACAGAATGTTGCTTGCTAACGTACTCGGAATTATTAAAGATGCAGTAATATCTAAATATGCCTTTATTAAGGACGTGCGTATAGACGTAGTTAAGAGCGACGACAGTATAGAAAGACAATTGCAAATAATAAAAAATTTGGTTGGTCTTGATAAAGTAAAATTTGTAAGCGGAGGTAACAATAATGGGTAAACACGGTTTTGGCGGCTTCGGCGGCGGAATGAATATGCAGGCTATGATGAAACAGGCTCAGAAAATGCAGCAGGATATGCTTAAGGCTAAGGAAGAGCTTGCGGAGTTGGAAGTTACAGGAACTGCCGGCGGCGGAATGGTAGAAGTAACTATGACATGCGACATGAATGTTACGGGCGTTAAAATTAAGCCCGAGGCAGTCGATCCCGACGACGTCGAGATGCTTGAGGATTTGATAACTGCGGCGTTTAACGATGCGCAGGCTCTTGCTAAGAAAGAGAGCGATGAGCGTATGGGCGCATTTGCGGGACTGGGACTGTAATGCTATACGGCGATTCCGAGCCTTTGACCAAGCTGGTCGCTCAATTCACAAAGCTCCCGGGAGTGGGAGTAAAGACGGCTCAGCGTTATGCGTATAAAATTATCGGCATGAGCGAGGATGAAGTCGATGATTTCATATCAGCTATAGACGAGTGCAAGAGCAAGATTAAGTACTGCTCGGTGTGCGGTAATTACACGGATAAAGACGTGTGCGATATTTGCAACTCGCGCGACAATTCCGTTATATGCGTAGTCAAAGAGCCTAAGGATGTTACCGCTATGGAGAAGGTCAAGGATTATCACGGCGTCTATCACGTGTTGCACGGCACGCTCAATCCTCTCAACGGTATAGGTCCTGACGAGTTGTCTATTAAGCCGTTGCTTGGTCGATTGGACGGCGTAAAGGAAGTCATTTTGGCAACCAATCTTGACGTAGAGGGAGAAGCGACAGCGGTGTATATTTCCCGTTTGATTAAGCCTATGGGTATTAAAGTTACCCGTATTGCGGGCGGAATATCTATGAATACGGATATAGAATATACCGATGAGGTTACTTTGAGCCGCGCGCTTGAGAACAGGCAGCCCTTTTAATCATTTTGCAGTGATGCACATTTAAGCGCGTTGTATAGGCGCGCTGTTTTAATATATAAGGAGTAATATGAAGGTTTGCGTAATAGGCGCGGGCGCTGCGGGTATGCTTGTAGCGGGTATGCTCGGACATAGCGGCATAGACGTTACCGTCTTGGAAAAGAATTCCAAAGTCGGCAGAAAACTTTATATTACAGGTAAGGGGCGGTGTAATCTTACTAATTTGTGCGATGCGGCGCAGGTAATAGATAATACGGTTGGTAATCCCAGATTTTTATATTCGGCTATCAATGCTTTTACGCCGCAGGATACAGTAGAGTTTTTTAATTCTTTAGGCGTAGAGACTAAAGTCGAGAGGGGAGGAAGGGTATTCCCCTTATCGGATAAGTCGAGCGATGTTATAGACGCTCTGCGCCGCTATATATATGACGGAAAGTGTAAAGTTATCTATGACACGACGGCGATTAGCTTGATTGTGGAGGATAATGCAGTAAAAGGCGTTGCCTGCCGAGATAACTTGGTTATAGACGCCGATGCGGTAGTAATCGCTTGCGGCGGAGCAAGCTATCCCGCTACGGGCAGCACAGGCGACGGCTATTCAATGGCGCGCAACGTTGGTCATAATATCATACCCATACGTCCCGCGCTTGTTTCGATGATATGCGAGTTGCCAATATCTCTTGCGGGATTATCTCTTAAAAACGTACTTGTTACTGCATTTAGAAATAATAAGGAAATCGACAGCCGATTCGGCGAGATGCTTTTTACGCACACGGGAGTAAGCGGTCCAATAATCTTGACATTGAGCAGTATAATAAATAAATATAGCAATAGGGACGGCAGACTCGATGGGGATTTTCGTATCTCGATAGATTTGAAACCCGCGCTCAGTCATGATAAATTATGTGCTCGCATCATAAGAGATATCGAGGAGCAGGGCGGCAAGTCTATTAAGAATATTTTGCCTATGCTTATGCCTCGCGCTCTTATACCTCATATTTTATCTCAAGCGCACATCAATCCCGACTTGACGGCAAAGTCTCTTAACCAATTGGGCATAAGCGCATTGGCGGATGCCATTAAGTCCTTTTCGCTCAAGATAAGTCGACTCGATGATGTCGATAAAGGTATCGTAACATCGGGAGGCGTGGACGTAAGAGAAGTTAATCCCAAAGATTGCTCAAGTAAAATCATCAGCGGATTATATTTTGCAGGCGAAGTACTGGACGTAGACGCATTTACGGGCGGATACAATTTACAGATAGCCTTTTCCACGGCGGCGGCTGTAGCGAGAGGATTAGCTCAAAAAGCAGTTGATTAACATTATCGATTAATATATAATATATCTATGATTAATATTGCTATTGACGGACCTTCCGGAGCAGGAAAAAGCACTATAAGCAAGCTGCTTGCAGCAAAACTCGGTATATCATATATCGATACCGGAGCTATGTACAGAGCGCTTGCGCTGTTTGCTCTCGATTGCGGCGTGTCGCCATGCAATGCGCAAGATGTAATCGCTATTCTTGATAAAGCTCACATTACCTTTAATTATAATTCAACCGGTATGAGCATTTTTCTCAACGGAAAAGACGTATCTATCGATATACGCAGGCACGAAGTTTCTAAGGCGGCATCGGATATATCCAAGATACCGGCTGTAAGGGACAGACTTGTAGCTCTGCAGCGCGAGAGTGCAAGCAATTCGCATTGCGTACTCGACGGCAGAGATATCGGCAGCAACGTATTGCCGCATGCCAAGTATAAGTTTTATCTTACCGCATCTGCGGAGGAGCGAGCAAGGAGACGATATGAGGAGCTTAAGATAAAAGGCGAGCACGTGGATTACAATCAAGTGCTAAAGGATATAATCGATAGAGATAAGAACGATATGGAGCGCGCTTACGCACCTCTTGTCAAGACCGATGACGCGGTGCTTATAGATTCTACTTCGCTTACAATAGAGCAGACAGTCGACGAAATAGTGCGCTACATAGATAAGGACGGGTTTGCCGATGGGCGATAAAAAGAATAAAAAGCCTAATATTTTTTCTCGCGCGATAGCATGTCTGTTGCGTCCGCTTCTTAGAGTTATTTGGCATGTGAAGATATATTTTCCCGAAAGATTTCCGTCAAGCGGCGCGGCAATATGCGTATGCAATCATTTTTCCGCCATGGACGCCAACAGAATTATGTCGAGTTTAATCAAGCGCGACTACCGCGTTATGATTAAAGGCGAGATGTTTAAGTCTAAATTTATAGGCGATATTTTGCGCTCTCTCGGCGGCATTCCGGTAGCGAGAGGAGAGGGCGATATCGGAGCTGTCAGACAGGTTTTTGCTTGTATTAAAGAAGGAAAAAAGATAATTATCTTTCCCGAAGGTACGCGCAGTAAGTGTCGCAAGATAGAAGATTATCAGCTACTTGAGTTAAAAAACGGCGTTCCTACGATAGCAATCAAGACTAAATGCACTGTGATACCTTTGATGTATTATCGCAAGATTTCGCCGTTCAGACGCAATTATCTTATAGTGGGAAATCCCTTTGATTTCAGCGAGTTTTACGGACAGAAAGGCGATGAAGTTGAGCTTGCGGCCAACGCTAAATTGCGAGAAAAGATGATTGGCTTATATGCGGAAATCAAGACAATAGTAGAGCAGTTTAACGGCAGCCAATCGGCATACGTAAAGTCGCTGTCATCTACTGCTGCGGAGGAATAACTTGGAGATTACAATCGCGCCTTCTGCCGGATTTTGTTTCGGGGTGAGCAACGCCGTCGGTATTGCGGAAAAGCTCGGCAACAAGGCTTGCGTACTCGGTAAGCTGATACATAACGCAAGCGTACTCGATAGGCTCGCTTTACTCGGCGTAATTACCGTCGACAACGTGGCTGATTGTCCCAAGGATAAGACATTGGTTATACGCTCTCACGGCGTAAGTAAATCCGTTTACGAAGAGATAGATAGATTGGGGCTCGATTATTGCGACGCTACATGTCCGTTTGTTGCAAAAATTCATAAAATTATTGAAAATAACAGCGCTTTAGGTAATAAAATAGTAATTATAGGGGACAAAGGTCATCCCGAAGTAGTCGGCTCGGCAGGCTGGGCTTGCGATAAAAGTATTATAGTTTCAAGAGAGGAAGACGCCGAGGCGTTCGAGGTAAGTGATTGTCTTAATTACTGCGTGGTGGTGCAGACTACGTTTGACGCCGAGCTATATAATAAAATAATAAAAATTATCAAAAGAAGGTGTAAATCAGTTGTAATAAACAGGACTATTTGTTATACTACAACAGAGCGGCAAAAGCAGACTGCGCAACTTGCCAAGCAATGCGACGCAGTGTTAGTGCTCGGCAGCGCGGAGTCGTCCAATACGAGTAAATTGTACGGCATTGCCAAGCAGATATGTCCCGCAACTTATCTTGTCGAAAATATTGACGGCTTGCCGTCGGTAGCAAAAAATATAACTAGGCTGGGAATTACAGCCGGAGCATCAACTCCCAAGGGGTTGATTGAGGAGGTAAAACTACTGATGAGTGAAACTCAGGAAACCAAGGCAGTTATCGAAGACGTTACTGCCGAACAGACCGCTAACGTAAGCGAAGCGGTTGACAGCAAGGGCGCTCAGGCTCCCAAAAAGCAGAGCTTTGCAGAGATGCTTGCCGACAGCAAGAAGTCTGCCGAGGTCAAACTTAACAAGTTATTCAGAAACTGTACCGTTATCAGCGCCAACGAAGACGGCATATATATCAGCTTTGGCGGCAAGAAAGACGGATTTATAGATAAAAAAGACGCCGAAATAGACGGCGTAGAATATGATCCCGCCAATTATAAGTACGGCGATAAGCTCGACGCTATCGTTATTGAGAATAATAACAAGTCTCAGAAGTCCGGCATCGCTTTTTCCAAGAAGCTCGTAGATATTCGCAGAAAAGAGCAGGAAGAGTGCGAGAAGATAGTTCGCGGCAGCGAATTTAAGGTAACTGTAGGAGAAGCCGTTAAGGGCGGACTTACAGCTAAGCTCGGACCTTACACCGTATTTATCCCCGCATCTCAGATTAAGATGGGTTATGTCAACGACTTGGATAAGTACGTCGGTAAGCAGCTCAGACTGAGAATGATTCAGCCCAAGAAGAAGGCCGGTGAAGAAGTTGAGGAGCAGACCTGCGCGGAGACATCCGAAATCAAGATTAGCGGCAAGAGGATAGTTGCATCTCAGAGAGTTATTCTCGAAGAGGAGAGAGCAAGGAAGGAAGAAGAGCTGTGGCAGTTCATGGAAGTGGGCAAGATAGTCTCCGGTAAGGTTAAGAGATTTGCCGAGTTCGGAGCATTCGTAAGCGTACACGGTTTTGATTGTCTTGCACATATCTCCGACCTTTCTTATTATAAGATTGAGCGTCCCGAAGAAGTTCTTGAGAAGGATAAGACATATGATTTCGTCATCTTGAGAGCTGATAGAGAGAGCGGCAAGGTATCGCTGGGATATAAGCAGTTGCAGAAGAAGCCTTACGAGATTGCAGCCGAGAAGTTCCCCGTAGGCAGCGTTATTACCGGACCTGTAAGGAGCGTATTCAATTACGGCGCGTTCATTCTTATCGATCGTGATGTAGACGGACTTTTGCCCGTTGCGGAGATTGCTCATACATATACCAAGGACGCTACAAACGTATACAAGGTAGGCGACGAGGTTACCGCACAAATTATCAAGTTTGACGACAGCAAGATTACGCTTTCCGTCAAGGCTCTTACTCCTGCAGCTGTAGAGGAAGAAGTTCAGATCAGCGAAGAGGACTATAAGGAAGCTAAGGAGAAGCGTGTAGCTCGTAATGCGGCTAAGTTTGACAGAAGCTCGGCTTCTACAGGCGCAGCTCCCAAGAAAAAGAAGACCGTAAGAGAGAATGCGGAAGCTGATAGCGTATCTTCGTGGAGCAGCGATGCTTCAGGCGCAACTTTCGGCGACTTGTTCAAGGGACTTAACCTTGATTTCGAAGACGGCGAAAATAAGGACTGATAAGTAGATTTATATTGTAATCGTATATTTTTTCGGGCGGCATCGCCGCTCGAAAAAATGTGATAAAACAACCGTAAATCTCTTGACAATATACTCAACTATATAGTATATTTTAACAGTCGCAAGTCGACACGGCTTAATAACTTGAGCCGCAACCGTGAAGGTTACTTCATGGGCCATTAGCTCAGTTGGTTAGAGCAACCGGCTCATAACCGGTCGGTCCAAGGTTCGAGTCCTTGATGGCCCACCATTAACTTAATAACATCTGGCTCGGTAGTTCAGTTGGTTAGAACGCTAGCCTGTCACGCTAGAGGTCGTGGGTTCGAGTCCCATCCGAGTCGCCAGAATTTTTCTTTTATGAGCGGTAGTAATATCGCTCATAAATATGCCTCGGTAGCTCAGTCGGTAGAGCAAGGGACTGAAAATCCCTGTGTCGGTGGTTCGATTCCGCCCCGAGGCACCACCGTGCTGGTGTAGCTCAACTGGCAGAGCAGCTGATTTGTAATCAGCAGGTTGTTGGTTCGATTCCGATCACCAGCTCCAGTTAACTAAATATTAGGGCAGATTCCCGAGTGGCCAAAGGGATCAGACTGTAAATCTGACAGCTCAGCTTTCGGTGGTTCGAATCCACCTCTGCCCACCAATAGCGTTAAAGTGCGAACCATTAGGCTCGTACTTTTCCTTTATATTCAAGCACCCATCACAGTATCAAATGTGCAAAAATCGTTTTCTTTATAATATTGACATTTGTATGCATTTATTTTACCATATAATTATGAACTCTGAATCATTAGAAATTGGTTTGCCATCTCGAAAAAAAGCAGAAGAACTTTTAGATGAAGCCGAAAGATGTAACAAAGGTCCTTGGGTAAATCATAGTCGTAATGTTGCTTTATGCGCAGAAAAGATAGCAATATCGTGTGGTATGGAAAGAAACAAAGCATATATTTTGGGCTTGTTGCACGATATAGGCAGAAAATTTGGAGCACGCCATTTAGGGCACGTTTATGACGGATATAAATATATGCTTGAATTGGGGTTTACACAAGTTGCGAAAATTTGCTTAACACATAGCTTTGGTATACAAGATATTAAAACCTATATAGGAAAATTCGACATTCTCGAAAGCGAGCAACTGGAATTGGAAATTGCTCTTAATTCCGTAAAATATGACGATTATGATAGGCTTATCCAAATTTGCGACGCTTTGGGTGCAGCAGAAGGTATAGTTGATATTGAAGCACGTATGCAAGATGTTAAAAATAGGTATGGCAACTATCCGCAAGAGAAATGGGATAAGAATTTTGAATTAAAAAAATATTTTGAAAATCTAGCAAATAAAGATATATATGAAATAGTAGACAAATAATTGTCCACATAAAATTCGTTTTACACTGCCGTAGCTTCACAATACAATAATGACTGATAAGAACTTCTATCCTATCAGTCATTTTTTAGTGCTTTGAGAGAAATCTTTGAGTACATTTGTTATTTGCTTGAATAAATCATTTAATTTGATATAATGATTATACAATAAGCAGCAATTTAGAGGAGAATTAAAAATGATTTTACCTACACCCCTTATTGTAAGAAGACGCATTATAAACAAGTTGTTGGAGAAAAATGCTGTTACCGGTGAAAATGCTATTACGTTGGAGGAAGCAGGAATCGAAAATCCCGATAATTTTCAAGCAGTCATCTTGCGCTTGATTGAACAAGGCGTATTACATCAGCTTGACGGTAGATATTATTTGGATACGACAAAGCAATAAATTTCAACTTAACTTAAAATAATCGATAAAAGTTAATCATCTTAAATCATGAAAATTTCGGGTGTTTTTATGGCATACATTGTCGCCCACCAATCTAAAACAAACCGCTAATCAAGAGCAACGTGTTAGTTTTTTTGCGGCGGTTTGTGCCGCAAAAGCTGCTTTGTTATATCAAGCGCCCGCCATGGTGCCATACCCCTTTTTTACGCTGTCATATATTGAAATTTAGGTGCGTTTGTAGTATACTTTTATTATACTGAATTATTAACGGAACGAAAATGCCTTATAAAAAAATCGAAAACATACCTACTATAGTTTGGGGAAAACCGTCCGAAAAAGTTTTCATTTATGTTCATGGCAAATGTCAAAGTAAAGACTATGCTGAGAGTTTTGCTACTATTGCCGAACGAAATGGCTATCAAACATTGAGTTTTGATTTACCCGAACACGGCGATAGAAAAATAGAAACCGCACCTTGCGATATATGGCACGGTATAGAAGATTTGCAAAAGATTTATTCCTATACGATGGATAATTGGGAAAAGATTGCTTTATTCGCTTGTAGCATTGGGGCATATTTCGCTTTGCACGCTTATAACAACATTGCGTTTGAAAAATGTATATTCCAATCGCCTATTATTGATATGGAATATTTAATAAACAAAATGTTTGCGTGGTTTAATATAAGCGAACAGCAATTAAGAGGACAACGAAAAATTTCTACGCCGATTGAAACGCTGTCTTGGGATTATTACCGATATGTAAAAGAAAACCCCATTGAACAATGGAAAACACCTACACAAATCCTTTTCGGTGGCAAAGACAATATGCAAACCAAAAGAATTATGCAAAATTTTATAGAAAAGTATGGCGGTTATCTTACCATATCACAAAATAGTGAACACGCTTTTCTTGCAGATACAGACAAAATTATAGTAAATGAGTGGTTGCAAAATTCGTTTTAGGTTACTACTGTTCAACCAATAAGTCGTCGATTCGAAATGCATCGGCAATTTATATTTCTTCAATTTTTTCAAATTATGTCTGTTAGTTTAATTGATTTATTATATGTAAATGGTATAATATACAAAAAACAAAGGAGTTTTATTATGGCTAATATACTTGAAATTTCAAAATCTTCTTCACATTCATCACGAAACAGCAATTTAGTTGATGTCAATTGTATATATGAAAAAGGTAGTTTATCTGACGGAACACCTTGCGTTGTGTTGAAAACATACAATCCAAATAGCCAAAAAGCGAGCATTTCTCAAATATTACATATAACAAAAGAAACAGCATTACAATTGATTGAAATTTTCAATCGAGAACTACACTTATAATATTTGTTTTGCACTGCTGCAGATCCACCAAGCCGACTACATTCTGTAGTTGGTATTTTTATAGATCAATTAGTGAATTTTAATCTAAAATTTTTGCACATATTTCTATATATGTACAATAGCTTAAGAGTATTTATATTTTTGATAATGATTATTGTTGAAAACAAGTGTTATAGGTTGTATAATTATAAAAAGTTATAGGCAGGTATAAATTGAATAACCCATGGAATGAAATTGCGCTGAGCGATTATGAAAATCATATGAATTTGGATAGTGTAAAACAGCTACCAGCCTTAAATTCTTTTATACAAAGACAATTAAACGATTATGGTATATTGCATTTAGTAGAAGTCAACGGAGAGTAGGCGCTTATAGAAAAGAAGGGAGAAAATGGCAAACACGTTAAACCGCTATGGTGATTTAAGCAAATTTATAACTGATCTGTCAAAGCTTGAGCTTAAATTCGGTGAAGAGGTTGCAATGTCGGGCAATAAAGATTACGGTATAGTTTTCGATATGGAAGACGCACCGTGCGGTTTTGAGGAATTGCGCCCGTTTATAGCTAATCTTGCAAAGGATATTTGTGAGCTTGACAATATAGTGCAGAAATTCGCTATTCACGAGGGTGAAGATTTTTCCGATTATAATATTTTTGCCGTTACAACTGATGAAAACTATAACGTTTATTTGATTTACGACAGTATGAAGGTTGCTAACGTGTGCGAGTGTCGCTTTGAGAAAAAGGGAGAGAAATATTATCGGCTGGGTTGACGATATACCCGATGACTGGACAGGCTTTCACGCCGACTTAAAACACTATACGGTCGAGCACGGCGTTATCGTAAAAAGAAAGAAATAGCGAGAACGTAAATATTGACAAAATGTTCGCAATGTGGTTAAAATAAATTTAACAATTTACAAATAAGGAATATAAAAATGAAGGTTACTGTTTTTGACGGAACAAAAGCAAAGGCGGATAAAGTGGTTTGCAAAACGTTCGAAGAAGCCGAAAAATTAATGAGAGAGTGTGCCTTAAAACCGCTTGCATCTTTGTATTTCGGCTATGAGGACAGTGAATGTCCCGAGTTTGACGAATCTCCCGAACTTTCCGTCAATATTAACGGAGAATTAGCAATGTTGAGCTATTGCTACATGGAAGCTGATGAGGATGACGAATACGAATGCGACGATTATGAAGAAGAAGGCGAGCCGTGCTTGTGGTTTTCAATCGGCAATCATAAAGACAAGGTAAGATTTTTGAACGGTAAAGGAATGAAAACAAGTTTTAAAGACGGTGAAAACGTCGTAACTTTGGAGCAGGCGATAGAGTGCGTTAAGCAGTTTTACAAAAGTAATGAGCTACCCGACTGCATAGAATGGGACAGAATTTGTTAATATGACGTCAAAAACATAGATTCGGAAAAAATTATGAACAAAACACAGTTGGAAAATTTGATTAAAAGAATGAACACTCCGTACGAACCCGAAATCAGAGTTAGTTGGGAAATGGAGTCTTGGAAAGCAAGGCGGGAAGCGGAAAAATTAAGCGATACCGCTTTATTGCCTATATTGGAGCAGATTATTGACGAACATCGTGGGGAGGGCGATGGGGAACGTGAAGTGCGTAGAAGCGCACGGTTTATATATGCAAAAATATTAAGTAATAATTTTGACGAAAAGGGTTTTTCGTTTTTATTGAACGAACTTTTTACCGAAACCGATTATTGGACTATTGACAGTATATTGATGCGTATTTGGTTTTTGGATATTCCGCAGGATACAAAGCTATCGCCGCTTTTGAACTTTGCCGAAAATGCGAACAGTGAAAATTTGCGAATGATTCTCAACGTTTTAAGCGAATATAAGAACAAAGGAAACAAGGACGCTATTTCCGCTTACCCCGAATTATACAAAAAAGTTCTCGGTAAGTCCGTACCGCTGAAACAAGCCGTTGTTGATATTTTACAAAGCCACGGCATTAAATCAAAGGCGGATTTAGATAATCAAACAGATGAAGAGGGCGCCGCTTTGTATGAAGATTTGAAGGCCGGAATATTGGAAGAATACAATATATCTTTCAAGAAATTAGTTTCTTTGCTCAATAAATTAGTACAATGACGAACAAAATCGAAACAAACTTTTTTGGTTATTGTGTTGCGCATCGCAGGCGGAGTAATGTAGCCGTATTAAGCGTATTGTAGACAATGTGTTCATTGATAGCTATTTGCATAGATTTTAACATAAACAAGGTAATAAATATAAATAAAGGTATTGTCTCGCTTTATTCTATAAGTAGAACCAATTATTAATGCTTGATTTGATTTCGATTAGTATATATGTTATATTGATTGTAGAAGTGAGCGGAGATATATTAAAGTGCAATACATTAGAAAAGCGGATATACAAGATTCTTCGAGACTGGCGGAAATATTGATTTTTTCCAAAAGAATGAATTACAGAGAAATTTTTCATAATGACAAGATTTCTTTTAAGGAGATGCAAGTTTATCCTTTGGCGCATGATTATATCGTTAATCCCAATAAATTGGAAAATGTTTGGGTGTATGACGATGAATTTGTTAAGGGTATGCTTCGCGTAGAAGATAATGAAATTGCACAGCTATATGTAGATCCTTTCTTTCAGAACATGGGTATAGGAGGGAAGTTGATTAAATTTGCAATTCAAAAGTTCAAAGTGAAAGTTGTATACGTATTAGAAAAAAATATCAGAGCAATTCGTTTCTATAAGCAGCATGGATTTTCATTAACAAATGAGAGGCAGTTGGAAGAAGGAACAACAGAATATATAGTAAAAATGGAGCGATAATTACATAGTGTAAAAAGAGTTTTATTACAAATCAGCAATAATATAATTCAATGTAATTGTAAATATATCTTTATATTTTAATAGTCTTTTCTACCGACCAAGTAATCAATTTCTACATTAAAATAATCTGCAAGCAGCCATAATGAAGTAATGCTTGGCTCTTTCTTATTTAGCAGCCAAGAACTTATAGTATTCTGTTTTACGCCAATAAGCTGCGCAAGTTTTACTTGGTTTAAGTCCTGCTCAAGCATTAATTCTTTTATTCGCTTTGCAACAATTATATTCAATTATTTTTCCGCCTACTTCGTAAACTAATTGACATTTTAGCACCATGGGGATATACTATTTACAAGTAGCACCATGGGGATATTTTGGTTGCTAATGGAGAAATAATGGGACTACGATTTAGAAAAAGTATTAATTTAGGCATTTTCAAAATAAATATCAGTAAATCCGGTGTCGGTTATAGTTTTGGCACTAAAGGTATGCGTTATACTAAAAAAGCAGCGGGTGGTACAAGGAGAACGTTTTCTATACCCGGCACAGGCATATCTTATGTGAAGGACAGCAAGAAAAGAAAAAGAAACAAAAATCATGTCGCAGTGCAAAGCAAGGAGCAGGCATATAGTGAGAGTACTTATCGCGAAATAACTGATTCATCCTCAAATAAATTAATTAATAAAATGAATGCTGCAACTTGGAAAAATAAATTACTATCATGTATAAAGATTATATTGACAAGTATAGCTTTAATAAGTTTATTATATTTTTGGCGAGCAGCTGATTCAATTTTATTAGAGCTAACCAGTCTTTTTCTTATGATTCTTTCGCTATTGACGCTAATATTGATACCTAAAAGCGTATCAATTGATTTAGACTATTCATTTGAAGAATTAGATAGCGAAGTAAAATTTAATAATCTTTTGTCATCCATAATAAATCTTACTGATTCTAAAAAAGTATGGGAGATTGATTCTTTATATTTTCATAATGATGTCAAAAATAAAGCCGAATCAAAAGCGTCTGTTAGCAGAAGCGACATAAAAGTAAAAAGAGCAAAATTTTTGCGTTCGAGTTATAAAGTATATAGTGTTGATATTAAGGATAGAAAGTTAATATTTCTTCCCGATATCATTGCAATATATCAAAAAAAGAAATGGTGGGCAGTTGAGTGGAGCCATTTAAATATTACCATTAATCCAACTGTTTTTGCAGAAGCAGAAAGCATTCCAAGTGATGCCGAAATAATTGGTTATACTTACTTACATCGAAATAAGAACGGCGGTCCTGACAAAAGATATTCTTTTAATCCGCAAATTGCGCAATGTAGATATTATTTAATCGGCATTGAATCAATCAATGGCTTGAACGTTATATTGATGCTCTCGAATAGAAATGTTGCACAATCATTTTATAACGCGTTGTGTGAGATGAAGAACTGTCTATCGTAAAAATACAAGGTTAAAATTATGCGCGAAAAACTTTATAAAATTTTGGAGGTTTCGGACGGAAATAATCTTTTAAGTACAATTTATGATTATTTCATGATTATAGTAATAATTATAAGTTTAATTCCCTTGGCATTGAAAAAAACATATTTTGCATTTGAAATATTAGAAATAATTTGTTTAGCAATATTTATAATCGATTATTTGTGCCGCTGGTTGACAGCAGATTATTTATTAAAGAAAAAGAATAAGGTTGTTGCATTTATAATATTCCCGTTTACATTCATGGCTATCGTAGATATGGTTTCTATCTTGCCTTCAATAACATTGTTGAATAATGGATTCAAATTATTGCGTTTATTTAGACTATTTAGAGCTTTTAGGGTGTTTAGAGTATTCAAGGCATTTAGGTATTCGAAAAATATAAGAATAATTATAAATGTCTTGAAGAATTCTAAACGATCATTAATTACTGTCGGCACATTAGCTATCGTTTATATTATAATTTCGGCATTAATTGTATTTAACGTAGAACCGGATTCTTTCAATAATTTTTTCGACGCGATATATTGGGCTACAATTTCATTAACTACCGTTGGATACGGCGATATTTATCCTGTTACAATCTGCGGACGTGTTGTTACAATGATATCTTCCGTTTTAGGTATTGCGATTGTTGCATTACCTGCAGGTATAATTACAGCAGGATATATGAAAGAAATCGAAAACGTCAAAGATGAAAAATAAATCTCTTAAAAGTGTACTACAATATTAAAAAATTTTGTTATACCATAGTGATATATTGATTATTACAATTAATTTGCTATAATACCTATAATGAAGGAAATAAATAGTATGACAATTAGATATGCGCTCTGTAGCGATAAGCCCTTTTGGTTTACGTTGGATAGGCATTTATCTTATGATGAGTTTGAAAAGAAAGTCAGAGACAAGCAAGGCTATGTATTGCTTGTAGATAACGAGCCTGTAGGGATATTGCGCTATAATCTTTTTTGGGACAATACGCCTTTTTGCAACTTACTGTATATACGTGAGGTTTATCAAAACATGGGATTGGGTAAAAGATTAATGAACTTTTGGGAAAGTGAAATGCGATCGCTTGGCTACAAGTCGGTAATGACGTCGACGAGGGCAGACGAAAGCGCGCAACATTTTTACCGCGCAATAGGCTATAGCGATTGCGGAACATTGACTTTGCCTGAGCAGCCTGACGAATTGTTTTTATACAAATTAATTGACGGCAATTAAAGCGTAATAAATTAATCAATATATATTGTTAAAAACTACTTGGAAGTGTAAGCTATGGTATCTATATCGCGCTTGCTCTATAATATTGAAAATGATATAATCATTTTATGAAATTCAAAGCCTTCATGATTATTTTTTTCGGCTTATTTATTGTCGTTGGGATTAGTTTAGCCACCTACGGCTTTGTAAAACTTGCTCAATATAATTTGGCAGATGAAGTTGAGGCAACTGTTGTATCGGTTGACTATAACAATGTCGGGTTGGATGTTACTTTTAGCTTTATACACAACGATGAGCATGTAAATACAATCGTTCACTTTGACAATGTAAAATATGTTGACGGAAAAATTCCTTACTACATAGGCATGGAAACCACAATCAAAGTGGATGAAGAAAATCAAATATTGCAGTTTGGCAAAAAAGACAGTCTTTTGATTATAGCAGGATTAGTCTTTACTGCGGTAGGCGCGGGATTTCTGTATCTGTTTTTTGGCAAAAAGAGCGGTATTGGAGATATTGCATGCGACTATGAACGTGCAATCGTACAACCTGCCGATAATGTCGATTATACAGCCGTATATGAGAATGAAGCAGAGCGATTAACTGAGTTACCAACAAATTCGATAGACCGCATGGTAGGCGAGGCGGGAGTATGGAAAAGCCGAATATCTGACAGATTCAAGGTGTTTTCGCTGTGGCAAAATATATTATACGGCTCGTTGTTATTTGTGCCGATGATAGTTCTTAGCGTTTTGCCGCTGTTTTATAATAAGTCGATTTCGTTAGGATATGTAATATGCAGCATAATAATATGGCTATTTGTATATTGCATAATCGGGATGATTTTCAAAATCCTACTATCTATTTATTATAAATTTCTTATTAAATTCGGAAAGTTTAGCGAGCAAAGGCTTGCAACGGTTGTGTGCAGCGCTTTTGAATCGTCGGGCTCTTTGCAATTCGGTACATTTTCTCGCACGCATACTATAAGTAAGAAATTCAGAGTTGTCGCATTGATAGACGGCAAGCGTTCTGTCGGATACGTAAAGGGCGCTGTACCTCCGCCTCAAGGCACTGTGCTTAAAGTTCTTATTCGCCCGCGTCGCTTAAAAAGGTGGATAATCGATAACGTAAATGTTTGAAAGCAGTTCATATTTAAGACGGTGATTAAACTGTTAAGCTAAGCACTATAATTAAATCGTCTGCATGATTGATTAGATACTATAGAAAATCAAGTATATCTATGTTATAATTAGAATATGAAAAGCAAGTTGAGCACCAAGAAAAAGATAGCTATAAGTGTATTCACGCCCATAGCCGCGTTGCTCATAGCTTTCTTCATATTATGTGTAGTTACGGTGGGCATGTATTCTCCTGCATTTTTGGGCAGAGTACTTACTCATTGGGATTCGAGCTTCTCCGATTACGAATTATTTCCCGAGCGCATTATACAAGCAGGGAACAATACCTATACGTATGTAAAAGATATTGATGGCGATTTGAGCGATATGTCTATAAATTATAATAATAAGCAGGTATCGTTAAGCAAGTTTGTCGAAGATACGAGTACGGTTTCTTTTATCATTGTTAAAAGCGATAAAATTATTTACGAGCAATATGCAGGCGGCTATAACGAAAATTCGATTAACACATCCTTTTCTATGGCAAAGTCTATTGTATCTCTATTAATAGGGAAAGCTGTAGAAGATGGATATATCAAGAGTATAGACGAGCCCATAGCCAATTATATTACAGAATTTAATGGCAAAGAAATAGGCAATACTACCATTAGGGATTTACTCCTTATGCGCTCCGATATCGAATACAAAGAAGATAAGTTTTTGTGGTTTGGCGATGATTCTCTTACGTATTGGTATGATGACTTAAGGAAGCTCGCGCTTTCACATACAAAACTGACGGACAAGTATGAAGGTAAATTCCATTACAATAATTATCATCCGCTGTTGCTCGGCATTATATTGGAGCGAAGTACGGGAGTAAGCGTTTCACAGTATTTTGAGCGCGAGATATGGAATAAGATTGGTGCGGAGCATAATGCTTCTTGGAGCTTGGATAGCGAAAAATGCGGATTTGAAAAAATGGAGAGCGGAATTAATTTCCATGCGGTAGACTTTATTAAAATAGGCAGCATGATTTTACACGGCGGTTATTGGAACGGCTGCCAAGTTATAGGAAATGATTGGATAAATGAGTCCACAATATGTAATTTTCCTATTGACGGCGCTGAATATGAGGGCACATTCCTTGATAATAAAAATATTGCATACCGATATATGTGGTATTGTACGCCGTCAACGCAATCAGGATACGATATCATAGCATGGGGAAAGTCTGACCAAATATTATACATTTCTCCCGATAACGATATTATCGTATTGCGCACAGGCAAAACTGACGGCGGCGTATCTAATTGGGTAGAGACTATCAGAAATTTAATTTCCAATCTATAAAATATATTTGCTTTGATTTTCTATATCGCAAATTAAAATAATTTTATTATTTGATACAAAAATTCAGTCGCTTAATGTCGTCGATTGAATTAAAAGTTTATAAAACTTCCGCTTGATTATCAGTAGAATAAGTAGTATAT
>CAMWNK010000017.1 GCA_947175555.1 uncultured Clostridia bacterium
GGACTCGAACCCTGGACCCACTGATTAAGAGTCAGTTGCTCTACCAACTGAGCTAAGGGTGCATATTATCAAGATATATTGGAGCGGGAGACGGGGTTCGAACCCGCGACCTTCGCCTTGGCAAGGCGACGCTCTACCAACTGAGCCACTCCCGCGTGTTGCGGTTGGTGCGGATGAAGAGACTCGAACTCCCACGTCCATGACACTAGATCCTAAGTCTAGCGCGTCTGCCAATTCCGCCACATCCGCAAGATAACTTATAAGTGGTGACCCATCCGGGATTCGAACCCGGGACACCATGATTAAAAGTCATGTGCTCTACCGACTGAGCTAATAGGTCATAAACCTTAGATATTATAGCCCACTTGCCGACTAATTGCAAGGATTTTGACCGAGTTTCCCAAAATCGATGCATAGACTGCAAGGTAGAGACATAATGGCTGGGGTGGAGGGATTTGAACCCCCGAAGTGTCGGAGTCAGAGTCCGATGCCTTACCGCTTGGCTACACCCCAATAAATCATCTGTATTCCCCTTGTGGCAGGGGTAGCAGGATTCGAACCTACGAATAACAGAGTCAAAGTCTGTTGCCTTACCGCTTGGCGATACCCCTGTGCGGTAGTGGGGTGAGTAGAGGGATTCGAACCCTCGGCCTCAAGAGCCACAATCTTGCGCTCTGCCAACTGAGCTATACCCACCGCATAATGGCGAGCCTGAAGGGATTCGAACCCCCGACACACGGCTTAGAAGGCCGTTGCTCTATCCAACTGAGCTACAGGCTCAAATCTTGGAGCGGGTGATGGGAATCGAACCCACACGGCCAGCTTGGAAGGCTGGAATTCTACCATTGAACTACACCCGCATAACATCGCCATGAATTACGCTTACAAATTCTATCACATAACTTAAGAATAAGTCAACAATATTAAAGATAATTATTGTTAAAAGCGAAAGCTGCCGCGCCAAGAATAACGAAGGGCTCTACCCCAACTTGATTTGAGACGCAAGCTGCTTGAGCATAGCCTTATCCTCTGCGCTCACCCTGAAAGAGTCGCGCAGCTTGGATATCGTCTTAAGTCTCAACTTCTTATCGAGCGCAGAGTCGCAAATCAAGGAAATTACGCCCTCTTTATCCTTAAGATAGATAACCGACAACAGCCATGCGCCGCCCATCATCACATAATAATGAGAGTAATCTATCTCCCTAAGCATATCAAGTATTGCAGGAATATGCGAGCTATCGACAAAATTCTTCATCAAGCCTACCATGCCGCAACGCGCCCTAAACGGAGAGGGAGAATTGAGCCACCTCACAAGCGCGGCATAATATAAATCGCTGCGCGAGACGTACTTGGTAAACACGATATCGCAGCCCTCCCAATCGTCAACCAAATCGATGTATGTATCGAAAAACTCAATCCTCTTCTCCTCGCTCATATCGGCAAAAGCAATCGTCGCGCCCTTGAGCATAAGCTCCTCGAGAGTGCGCGGCTGCATGTCTATAGCGGCAGAGGGATTGATCTTGGCAGCCTGCTTAGCAAGGCTGACGATATCGGGCACTCTCACGCCCATAACGGGATAAGACGTAAAGGTCAAACCCTCGTTGAACTTCTTATTGCCGCCGTCCGCCTTGGCAGCAAGTGCCTCTCTTAAATAATTGCTATCCATTACTTTTCGAGTATATAGATATACTCTCCTCCGATACTATTCATTTTCACTCTGTAACCGTCGGACGTAACAGAAATCGAGCCTGCTATCAGTCTGCTGCCGCAATAGGCGTAGACGACAATTCTGTCCCCGCCGTAAGTAGAAGTATAATAACTGAATAGCGTCTCAAGCTCCGCCTTACCACCGACTATGTGATCGTATATCTTGCCGCCGTAATTAAAGAGCATATTGGCATACAGATTGTATGCGCTGTCGCCGCAATAATACTCGCTGCCCAATACTCCCGAATCTTGATAATGTCCGCTGCGCTCCAATCTCTCGGAAGTCAAGAAAGCGTAGTTATGAGTAGCTATGCGTACGCTATCGCCGTCTATCTCTGTCTGCAAATTGTCCCAAGTGGTATCTATCCCATACCACTCGCCGCCGATATTTACCTTATTCCACGCATGTCTGCCAGTTCTCGATATGGGAGACGTATATCCCTGTATCTTGACAGAGCGTATGCCCTCTATACCGCACAGCACGACAAAAGCCTTGGCAAGCCCGTTGCATACCGCTACGCCGTCGTCGAATACGCCCTCGAGGAAAAAACAGTTGTAAGGATAAATCGCGCTGTATCCCGCGCCGCCGAATAGCTCGCTCTCATATTTTGCGACTGCGCTGTCATAAGTAATTTCTCCGTTAAGATAATCGGCAATGGCGTGCACCTTATCGTAGTCGGTCATGCCGTCGTCTATAATGCGACGCAGAACGCTCTTTGCCTTGGCGTACATTCTCCCCGCGGGCGACGATGCGTCCGCTATAACAGGTCTGTAGCCTGCCTCGATAACCAAATACAACTCGTCGCTGCCTTGAGCCGTAGCGGCGCGGGGCAAGCTCTCTATTGCAAAGTCGTTGTATTCCTCTCCCCTGCTGCCGTCGCCGTAATGCAGATAAGCAGACGACGGTGAATCGAATACGGGGACTATCAAATCGGTATACTTCGCGTCAAGCTCTGTGTAATTGCGATCGGGCGTAACTACCGTATCTATAGTAATGTCTATCTTGAATATATCGTTATACTTTGTATCGGATGAATCGACATATTGCCTTATCTCGCATCTGTAACTGACAAGCTCTCTGAACGCCTTGAC
Source organism: uncultured Clostridia bacterium (assembly GCA_947175555.1). Taxonomy (GTDB): domain Bacteria; phylum Bacillota; class Clostridia; order Christensenellales; family UBA3700; genus Alloclostridium. The sequence goes on from CAMWNK010000017.1 coordinate 2,800, forward strand.
GGCGGCGGCGAACTTATCATTCAGATTGACATAGCTATATCCGGAAACCGCAAGCGCAAGAGTAATGCTCTTATCGTAAACAGTGCCGCTTTGCAAATCATCGTAGTGCAATATGATATGACCGATTGCGGCTGTCCACTCGTCCTCGCTGTCAATATACATATTGTAACGCTCACCTATATACTCGAATGTAGATGTTAAATATTCAAGATAAGAGCTATATAATGGGACAACGCTATCCGCGCTTATTGCCCTATTGCCCGAGTATGCAGTTACGGTTATCCTATCTCCTTCTTGAGCAAGCGAAGTAATATCCATGCCGCCGCTGTAAAATCTGTCGCTATAGACCGAGCTGTCGCTGCGATACTGCACGCCGCCGATACTTACGACATAATAGTCGGGAGCAAGCCCCTCTTCCCAACTAAGCACAATATCGGGATAGCCGTCGATATCAACATGCAAATTATCCAGTCTGAAAGTATAATCGGGTATCACCAAAATACGCGCCCGTATATCCCCTCTGTCGGTATATAACGACAGAGTATGTTCGCCTTGCGAAAGCTGCGCCATACTACTTCGAGCAATGCTCACGCCGCGACTGTCGGCGCTATGCGTAAAATCAAGTCTTGTCTTAGCGTCCGCATAAATCCTGCGCACGTAAGTTTTTGAATCGAATTGCAGATACATGTGAGAATTCAGGGAATTGTAATAGACGACGATACCGTAATCATCGCCGTTGATTACTCGCGCTACGGGATTATCGACAATCTCCACCTCAACGACTGCTCCGTCGGACATAATCAGCGGTATAACCGCGCCCGCGGAAAATCCCCTCAAATAATCGGCGGATATAACCGATACGCCGCTGCCGCTGTCGTACACGCAGTTGAATCCGACAGAATATATTCCGCTTGCAGTAATCGCCGACGAGCCGCTGTATATAGTTAAATTGTCGGTATTGATTGAGCCGTCATCGCGCGTCAGCGAATAATAGTATCTATCCTCAATTTCCAAAGCGGAATAATAGGCGGCGTATGCCTTGTCTTCTTCCTCCTTAACGCTATCCGAGACGTCATTGACGTTATACTCCGCCTCTGCCGCATCGGAATCGATTGACTTCTTGCCGCCGGCAATAGCAATTACTCTTACGCGTACTCGCTTGCCTTTATAATACTCAAGGTCTATGCGCGGAGAATAGGCGTATCCGGAAAACTGCTGCAACTCTCCCGAAAGGTCTGATACGTAAACCGAATACATTTCTGCGCCGTCGCACTTATCCCACACCACTTCATAAGGTCTGTATACAAGCGAAGGGGTGTCTAATTTGCTCAGATTGCGATTGCATGCCGCAAGCAGCATAATAAATGATAAGGCGATAATCGTCGCAATCAGCAATATAGAGGATAATCTACGCTTTTTCACAACTTAATTATATAATAAATATCAATATAATTCAATCCGAGTATGCTCATTGACAATTATTTACTTGCCTACGTGTTGTCATTGAGAATAATTATCGCAATATATACAAACTTGTCTATCATGCAAAAAACGCGGCATATTGCCGCGTCTTACAATGCAGTATCGATTACTAATCTACTAATCCTTGTCCGTAGAGTCGATATCGCCATCGGTATCTACGTCAACGCTGTCGCTATTATCCGCAACGGTTTCCTCAGCCGTATCGCCGTGCTCGCGCCCGTCGACGCCCGCCACCGCGGTGCATACGTCGCTATGCAACATATCCGCGCTGTTCTCTCTTACGCCCGACGTTGCAGGAGGCGTCATCTCGGGCATCTCCATCTCGGGGAATTTCTTGAACAGTACCTTAAGCAATATAGGCGTGAGCAGTGAGGAGCATACTATCAACAGTATGACCGCAGGCCAAAATCTCGCGTCGATGAGTCCGACGTTCATACCCTTTTGAGCAACTATCAAGCATACCTCGCCTCTGACCATCATGCCCAGTCCTACCTTGATAGACTGATGCAGCTTATACTTGCACATAAGCGCGCCGCCGCCGCAACCGAGCAACTTGGCAAGCATACCGCAGATGACGAAAACTATCGTAAAGGCTATTATAAGACCTACCGTAGAGGGATCGGAGAATGACTGCCCCAACTGCTCGTAATCAATACCTATGCCTATGCTGGCAAAGAATATCGGGCTGAACAGCATATACGTAGTGATATCTATCCTGCGCTCCACATAGTCGGTCTGCTTCATATTGGACATCATCATGCCCGCTGCAAACGCGCCCGATATAGCTGCTATACCGAACAGATCTTCCGACGCCCACGCGAACAAAAACGCAACACACAGTCCGAATATCGGCAGACGCCTTGTGTGAGGATAACGCTTGGAAATGAACTTGAATATATAATGTATCGCTATACCTACCGCAACAACGAATATCACAAACATAACTACGTTGAGTATTACTACGCCAGTCGCAGCGCTCTCGATATTGCCGCCGCAAGCCGATATCAACTTAGCTCCGAGCGACGAGGCGTCCGTCTTGCCCGTAACGAAAGCGAGCAAAACAACTCCTATGATATCGTCTAAAATAGCCGCGGTAACAATGGATGTGCCTACCTTGCCGTGCAGTCTGCCCAAGTCCTTGAGCACCGCTACGGTAATGCCTACCGAGGTAGCAGTAAGTATAGTACCTATAAACAATCTCTGCTTAATGTCCATGTCGCCGGGCATGATATAGGATACTCCTATTCCTACCGCCAGCGGCACTACAACGCCGAGTATGGTGATGACTATCGAGGGAACGCCGTTCTTCTTAATATCCTTAAGATTGGTCTCCATACCGGCAGTGAACATTATCAGAACTACGCCGATTTCCGAAAAAACCTTAAGATACTCAGACGTATCTTCATTGAACAGCGCTTTCTTGGAAGCGAAATTGATAACTCCTATCAAGATGCCCGCGACCAAAGCGCCGAGCACTTGAGGCAAACCGCATTTACGCGAAATAATCCCGAATAACTTTGTCGTAAACAAAATTATCGCCAAGTCGAGGATAAAAAGATAAAGGTGTTCTACCTGCATATAGACCTCCGCCGTACTTCCCCGAAATCTAACCTATTATATGTCTATTGCCGTCCAAAGTCAAATAAATACGCGCGCAAAAGTGTATAATAATTTTTATTTCCGTCCGCTTGGTATAGCTGATTTAGTGCGCTATGGGCAGTCAAGCCAAATAGATACTAATCAAGGACTAAATTGTACTGTGCACGCTCCTTTCTCCGCATGACACGCCGAAAAATACGCACCTATCCTTTAACCTTATAATTCATTTGCCTTAAACGTATTGCTTTATCTACTTCGCCATATAGGCAGATTAGCGAAGCTGCATTACACCTACTCAAAACAAGCTAAACAGCGATAAGGCAAGATATGTCGCTTAAGGTATATCTATTATTGCCGATTACTTATACTGCCGATACATTATACGCCAAAGACGCAAAAAGCGGTACGTAAAACGTACCGCCCGCGATATCGAACAATATGCGCCCTTATAAGACGATATTACTCAGTCCAAGTCGAGAGAGTTGAGTATCTTCTTGAGCGCAGACATCTCGCTCATGCTGAGCGTAACGCCTTTACCCATCTTCTCTCCGTCGGGAGACCACTCTCTTATATCGTACTTAGGCTCTTTGTTATTCCAACTAATGAGTTTGACTTCTTTTTTCCAACCCTTGCCCGACTCGGACAAGCTGCCGCAGTTATTGACAACCTCGAAAGAAAATTCAGCCATATTACCCCTCCGTATTGCTTTACTACTACGATTATATCATAATCGGTTATATATTACAATATATTTATAAATATTTATTACAAAATATATAAATATTAAGCGCGCGCTAATAATTAGCGCGCGCAGTATTATTAATAAGCAATGCTATAACCTTAAGAAATATCAGTCCTGATTGTCCTTGATTTTTCCATCGGGAATAACTCTGAAGGCAAAGGACAGCTGACGCTTATTCTTGGACGTGATACATCTGAACTCCGCTCTCGCATCGGGACCGCAACTGTTGCTGCCTACTCCGCGTACGAATTGCAGCAGCTTGATACATGTATGTCCGTCGTATACGAGCTCGTGATCATGAAGAGCACTGCGCAATGCGTCGCAGGTAACGGGCAATGCGGAGAAGTTGAACGTCTCGTCCCTTGCAACAAACGTAAGTCCCTTGCCGCTATCGTCGGTTACGCTCGCCCATCTGCAACCGCAGCGGTTGCCGTTGTCCTGAGGCATGATGTAATGCTCGAGCATGTTCTCGACAGTGTCATCGTATATACCCATGATACCGTGCAACTTAAAGTCGGGATAATTCTCCTTAGGGCCCTTGCCGTAATATCTGACCTTATTGTACTGAGGAGGCATCTTGAGCGTAAATCCGAATCTGGGCAAGTCGAACTGCTTGAACGCGGTAAGATTGCTCGCAACGTCCATATATCCGTTGGGATAGACGGTGTAGGTTACGTCAAGCTCAAACCTCTTCTTGCCTGCAAGGAATATGCTGTGGCGTGTATTTATCTCCGCTCTGCCGCCGCCTGCCGAACCTCTCTTATTCGCGCCGAAGGCGTCGCAAGTAACGGAAATCCTGTCAAAGCCCTGCTTCTTCCACTTGTTGTCGATATACATATAGTTGTCTATCGCCGCGCCGTAGAGCGATACGTTGAAGCCCTTGTTCTCCACATCGCGACTGATGTACTCTACGCCGTCCACATTGTACGAGAACAGATTGCCGCCTATGTTGTCAAACTCCACGCGCATATTGACGTCTCCGCACGCGCTCACTATGGTCTTGTCATGCTCCTCAATAAGCGCAATGTCGCCTTTATTGACCTCCACAAGAGCGGGGACATGACGGCTGAGCTCGATATGCTCCTCGGCTATAAGCAATCCGCTGCTCTTATCATAGTATGAGAAGATAATATAGCAGTCGTTGGATATATCCGTCATGGTATACTTGAGCGTAGCATCGTAATAATCGCGAGGGGGGATATCTATATCGAACTTGCCCGACGCGTTGGTCTTACCATTGACGTTGTACTGCCACTTAACTTCCATGCCCTTTGTGGATGCAAAGTAGTTGGTATTGACAAGTCTGTACTTATTACTGGATACGTACTGCGCTCTTACGGGACGATACGCTACCTTCATGCTGTATGCGCCTGTATGAGGGCGTCTGTCGGGATAGAAAAGTCCGTCTACGCAGAAGTTATAATCGTGAGCATACTCGCCATTGTCGCCGCCGTACATCCAATTACCGTTTTCGTCAAGGCAGGCATGATCAGCCCACTCCCAAATACATCCGCCCATCATCGTCTCGTTGGAGAGGAAGAGGTCCATATACTTATCCAGCGAGCCTGCGCCTACGCCCATAGCGTGAGCGTACTCGCACAAGAAGTAAGGTCTGCGGTAATATTTGCTCGGCAACTTGTCTGCCGCATACCTCTCCAACTTCTCGGTAGAGGTATACATCTCGGATACCACGTCGTAGCACCACACGCGGGTACGGCATGCGCCCTCGTAATGTATGGGCACTTCGCCGTCGAGACGCTTGAGCTTATCGTAACAATAATTCTGACATCTATAACCGCCCGCCTCGTTGCCTAAAGACCACATGGCTATACAAGGGTTGTTCCTATCGCGCATGTACATGCGATATACTCTGTCCCAGTAGTGCTCCTTCCATGCGGGATTGTTGCTAAGACGGTTGTCGCGGCAGAGCAAAGTCGCCTTGATACCGTGCGCTTCTATGTCTGCTTCGTCCACTATATACAATCCGATATGGTTAGCAGCCTTGATAAGCAGCGGATCGGGAGGATAGTGCGACGTACGGACACAGTTGACGTTGAACTCCTTCATGAGATGCAAATCGCGCAAAATCGCATCCGCATCCATGCAGTAGCCGCGCTTGGGATCGGTATCGTGATGATTGACGCCCTTGAGCTTAATAGGCTCGGCATTAAAATAATATATATTGCCTTTAACTCCTACCGTGCGTATACCGACTTCCTGCCTTACTACAAAGATGCTCTTGCCATCTCTTACTATCTCCAAATACAGAGTATAGAGATTGGGGCACTCCGCGCTCCAAAGCTCGGGCATTTCCAACTCGATAGACGCTTTTTTGTCTGTTATCTGAGTCTCTTTAATCAATTCGTCTTTATAATAAAGAGTCGCCTTGAGAGAGCAATCATCGCCCATAACGGCTTCCGTGTCAATATCCAAAGCGTATTTATTATCATAAGAGCGCGTCTTAACGGAATAGTCCCATATGTAATTATCGTCGTAATCGGTAAGATAGACGTCGCGGAATATACCGTTGTTTCGGAACATATCCTGCGACTCGAGATACGTGCCGTTACACCACTTGTAAACGAGCACAACCATCTCGTTATTGCCGTCGATAACGTAGCCCGTGATATCAAATTCCGCCGTATTATGGCTGCCTTCGCTGTATCCGACGTATCTGCCGTTGACGTACAACTGCAGACATGACGATACGCCCAAGAACGTCAATACGTGCCTGCGCGAGTGATTGATAGTAAACTTCTTACGGTAAAGACCTACGCTGTTGTATACCTCTACGGCAGGTCCCGCGTCGCTGCCGGGTAAGAGATTGTACCCCAACTTGGACGCCTTGCCCATATATCCCTTATCCGCAGGGACATAGGGCGGATGGGGATCGAATTGGTATCTGATATTGACGTAAAAAGGCTTCTCATACCCCTCAAACTGCCAACACCCGGGGACGGCAATCTTCTTAAAATTATAAAAATATGTATCGAGCGACTCAGGCATATCGGATATCTTAGGGTAATACTCAAAATCCCAATCGCCGTTGAACACTCTGACCATGCGACTATTATACCTCTCGGTTATATAGTCGGTCGCGAAACACTCTTCTTTATCACCAAAAGGTATAAAGTAAGCGCGTGCAGGCAGCTTATTCTCCTCAAATATCGAAAAGTCGTTAAACTTATCGTGATTAAATCTATATAGCATGTTATTATTATCCTCATTGATGCCGCTATTGCGACAGTATAAAACAATTGTAGCATAAAGTATACATTTTTTCAAGTATTAATTATAATAATTATGCGCATATATTCGCGCATTATATAAAGGCAGCACTAGTAATAATGTATACTACATGCACTTATAGATAAAAATACGCCTTATATGTCGATTTTGAATTATAGTGGTATAATTTTACATCTATCTTGCCAAGTCGGATATTATATGTATGTTTTATGCACTATTTGCGGTATTAAGCATCGGAATCGCCTGTTAAGCCTTTTATAATGAAAAAGGCGCTTACCATCACTCTACGTATGAGCTGAAAGGAAACAATCCGAGCCTGCCTATCTTGAGCCATTGCCATACGGCGGGAATGCCTATTATGGTAGCGCAGGAGACGAACGCGCCTGTAAGACATACAAAGCACATCACTGCGCCAATGCTAAAAGCCCATATCACGGCAAGTAGAAAATTCTTCCCGGGGACAACAGTTACAGAGTGTCCGAAGGGCTTATATGAAATATAGGCATACTTATAACACTTGAGCGACAGGGGAAAACCTATCATTGTAAAAAGCAATAGCGTACCTACCGCCGACCAAAGCACAGCCAATAAGATACCGCCGAATATTTTCCAATAGGCATTGCCCAGCATCCTATATGCCCTACGGTAAATCTGCATAGGAATATTATTGACATAACCGCTAAGGCTTATAAAAATATTGAGCTGATAATATATAAAATAATTTTACTTGAAACTAACGCAATCTAATAATCGATATCTAAAGCCGACGCAATATAACACATCAAACTCCAAAAGCGTATGCCCTATTACGCAATCATTTCAACTTTTCTAATGGGAATATTACAATCTATAGTGTAAGACTAAGGCTGAATAGTAAAAGTTATTCGGGCAAGATATCCGAGCACTTAAGGCTGCTCTCTAAAATCTCCACCGCATCGAGTACGAACTTAACGCAAGGTCTCACCTTATAGTAATGCTCATCTCTCACATCGGGCTTATAACCCTGAGTAAGTCCCTTGACGTCTTTAAGAAGCTGATTGCATTCGATACTACCGTTCTTAGCCTTGAATGCCTCGCACATCTCGTATACGTCCTTATATGCCTGCGTCTTATCGCCGTGAATATCTCCGCTGTCCTTGCCCTTGTCCGCGCCGTAGACCAACCCCATCGCAGCTACCGCCCCGCAAAGCGTACGCGTACGCGAAAAGCCTCCACCCATGGCAATGGTAAGCTGTGCAACTCTCTTATCGGGCAAATCTATAAGGTCGGAAAAGGCTAAAGCCACCGCGCTGCCGCATCCGTAACCGCTCTTAAAAGCATTATACGCCTTGAGTTGTCTATTGGTCATACCTAACTCCTAATAATAAAAATCGACGATATCCTTATGCTTACCAATCAAGCATTGCATACATACTCGCGCCTGCAATATAGACTATACGCTGCCGAGTATGATATATGATAATTATATAGCTAAGTCAATCCGCCTATCAAGCTATAATATCTTTAATAGCCGTATCGAGATAAGATTGCAGCCGCGATAATGCGTCCTTATCAAGCGCAGCCGTGTTCTCAAGAGGATTGGCTATGCCTGCCTTGACATACTTATCGAACCCGAGCGTATGAAAGGCGAGCAGCTCGTACTTCTCCACACTCTTCAACCTGTCTCCAAGCAAATCTATATACTCGTCAATAGCCGTCTCACTGTCATTGATGTCGGGCACTATAACGGTCCTAAGCCATATCCTTTTTCCACGCGCAATAGCATAATCGAGCGTGGCAAGCACGGTATCTAATCCGCCTCCGATATATTTGCGATATCTATCCTCGTCAGGCATCTTTATATCCAAAATAAGCATATCGCAGCCATCGAGAGCCGCCCTAACAATGCTACCGAGCGGCATTGCGCCCGACGTATCTATAGCGCAGCTTATGTCGTGCTCCTTTAGTTTTGCCTCAAGCGCAGCTATAAACTCTGCCTGAGCAAGAGGCTCTCCACCCGACAACGTAACTCCGCCGCCGTGTCTGAAATAAGGCTTAAACCTAACGGCCTTGGCTACTATCTCATCGACGGTGTATTCTGTGCCGCCGGCAAAAACCTGCGTATCTGGATTATGACAGTAAGCGCACCTATACGGACAGCCCTGAAAGAAGATTGCAAAGCGCGTCCCGGGACCGTCTAAAGTTGCGAAACTCTCAAAAGAATGAATCTTTGCGGTAAGTTTTCTCATATAGAGGCGTGGAAAGTCCTGTTGATAACCTCTTGTTGCTGCTGCTTGCTCAGCTTATTGAAATTGACGGCGTAGCCGCTTACCCTTATCGTAAGATTGGGGTACAGATTGGGATCGTTCATTGCGTCGACGAGCTTCTGTCTATTGAGAACGTTGACGTTGAGATGATGTGCATCCTGCATGAAATATCCGTCAAGCATATCTACCAGTCTGCTTACTCTGTCGTCCTCGCACTTGCCAAGCACCTCGGGAGTAACGGAGAAGGTATTGGATATACCGTCGCGGCAGCAGCTATATCGCAATTTGGCAACGGAGTTGAGCGATGCAAGCGCGCCGCTGACATCTCTGCCGTGCATGGGATTGGCACCGGGAGCGAAGGGCTCGCCCTTCTTCCTTCCGTCGGGAGTAGAACCGGTCTTTCTGCCGTACATAACGTTGGACGTTATGGTGAGGATAGAAAGCGTGGTTACTGCGCCGCGGTATGTCTCATGCTTGCTAAGCTCGGAGTAGAAATACTCTACTATCCACTTAGCTATATCGTCGACTCTGTCGTCATCGTTGCCGTATTTGGGGAAGTCTCCCTCTGTAACAAAGTCGGAAATTATGCCGCGCTCGTCCTTGACAGCCTTCACCTTGGCATGCTTGATTGCCGACAAGCTATCCGCAAGCACGGAAAACCCGCTGACGCCGAAAGCCATAAGCCTCTCCACAGCCGTGTCGTGCAAGCTCATCATCAATCTCTCGTAAGCATACTTATCGTGCATATAGTGGATGATGTTCATAGTGTTGACGTAGAGCCCCGCCATCCAAGAACAATACTTCTTAAACGCTGTCATTACCTTATCGTAATCGAGCACTCCCTCGTCAAAGGTGTCGCCGAGCGGACCGACTTGCTCGCCGCTGATCTCGTCCCTGCCGCCGTTGAGCGCCATAAGCAACACTTTAGCAAGATTGCATCTCGCGCCGAAATACTGCATCTGCTTACCTACCTTCATCGCCGATACGCAGCATGCTATAGCATAATCGTCGCCGTAAAGCGGACGCATGAGGTCGTCGTTCTCATACTGAATAGAATCGGTGTCTATCGAAACTTTTGCGCAAAATTTCTTGTACGACTCGGGCAGTTTCTCGCTCCAAAGCACGGTAATGTTGGGCTCTGCGCTCGAGCCTAAATTGTATAACGTATTGAGCACGCGGAAAGCATTGCGCGTAACCATGTGGCGTCCGTCCTCGGCAATGCCGCTCTCGGACATGGTAACCCACGTAGGATCGCCTGCGAAAATATCGTTGTAGTCGGGAGTGCGCAGATGCCTTACCAAACGCAGCTTGATAATAAAGTCGTCTATTATCTCCTGCGCCCTCTCCTCGTCGATAACGCCCTCGCGTATATCGCGCTCGAAATAAATATCGAGGAAAGTGGATATCCTGCCTATGGAATTGGCGGCGCCGTTCTGCTCCTTGATAGCGCCCAGATATCCAAAATACAGCCACTGTACTGCCTCTACGGCATTCTCGGCAGGGCGGGAAATATCATAGCCGTACTGCGCAGCCATCTTCTTGAGCCTATCCATAAAGTCGAGCTGCTTATAAAGCTCCTCTATGCTGCGGATATTCTCCTCCGTCATAGTCTTGCTCTGCAACTCCTCTCTGTCGCGCTGCTTGCTCGCGATAAGCCTGTCCATGCCGTAAAGAGCAATCCTGCGATAATCGCCTATTATCCTGCCTCTTGCATATGCGTCGGGCAAGCCCGTAATCACACCTGCGTGCCTTGCCGCGCGCATCTCCTTGCTGTAGACGTGAAAGACGCCGTCATTGTGCGTTGTCCTAAACTTGAACTGCTCCCATACGCGGTCCGACATCTTATAGCCGTACGCCTCGCACGCCTGCGACGCGTTCCTGATACCTGCAAAGGGATTGACAGCCCTCTTAAGGGGCTTGTCCGTCTGCAAGCCGACAATGATGTCCTTACCCTTATCGACATAGCCGGGAGCAAAGCTGAGTATCGATGCTACATTGTCTACGTCGATATCGAGCACGCCCTTCTCGCGCTCTTGCTTGAGTAGCTCCTCTACCTCGGCGTAAACCTGCTTAGTACGCTCGGTGGCTCCTCGTAAAAACGAAGCGTCCCCCTCGTATGGGGTATAGTTGCGATTGATAAAATCTCTTACGTCAATCGTATCGTTCCAGTTGCCTTCAATAAAGCCTCTCCAAGCGTCCATATTATTCTCCGAAAAATTATTATCGATTAGATTATATACCATCGGCTACACTCAGCCTGTCGCTATTGCAACATTATAGTAATTATCCGCCGACTTAGTATGCGCGTATGCTCAACTAATATCCCACGCCGAGGCAGTCCACTGCCTATTACTATATATTGTTATGCTCAACAATTATAACACGCTATATATAGTATGGCAAACAAATTACGACATTTTATTTTTTAGGAAAAATATCGTCTGAAAAGGTATCTTAGCCATTGCAAGAACACGATTGCAAATCTATACAACCGACGGATTTAACAATACGCTGCCAAGGGGTAAGGCGGCAAAAATGCGGGGGATTTTACCGCTCGAACGGGCGATAAAATTCTTACTTTGCAGTAACTTATAAGCAATAATCTAAAGCGATGGATTATAATAAATAAGTCTTATCTGCGATACCTATCGATGAGCGCCATATTATCCTCAACGAGTTGATAGGAATATACCTTGGGCATAGTCGACTCTCTGACAATCCCCCACAAAATGGACGCAACCTTGAGCTTGTTATCAAAAGGCGCATTACGGCAGTCTGCGCAAAAATCTTTGACAAACTTATTCCACTTGCATTCGCTATTGTCGTATCTTGTATAATCGGACTTGCGGTAATATACCTCGAGCATATCGGCAAGAGTGTACGACATGTCTCCCGTGCTCTTCACCTTGCGCCACGCGGCAACCATATCGGCATTAAACTTAAAGTTAGCTACGCCGCTAAGCTGCGAAAAATACTGCCTGAACCTGTTGCTGAACTTAAATCCGCATTTGAGCAGCGGCACGTCGGGAGAAAGCTCTTGTATAGAATCGGTTGCTTTAGCAATTTTCTTCTTATCGGGCTTAACTACTATGCCGTCGTAATAAGCCTTGATATTATCAAGTAAATCCGCCTTGTTGCCGCTGTGGTCGATACCCAAACGCTTACACAGCTGTACAAGCTCGCTCCTGTATCGATAACGGCTTGAAAACTCTTCATAATCTTTCATTTGTCTCATCTCTTCGACTATATCCACGGTACACCTCGCCGAGCCAATCGGCATTCTTCTTACTGCAATTATACAGCCTGCGACAGACGATAATCAACTCTTATTAATGAAACTACGCCTTTCATATACAAATTACTAAAGGACGTTGCCGCATTTAGAGCTTATGTACGTAAAAAGCGCGACATAAAGCCGCGCCTTAATAAACATATATTAATACGTCTTGTTTAATTCGTTGATATACGACTACTTGAGCAACTTGACGAGCACGGCTTTCTGAGCGTGAAGTCTGTTTTCTGCCTCGTCGAAAATCTCGGGATGGCTCTCGAGCACATCCTCGGTTATCTCTTCTCCTCTATGCGCAGGCAGACAGTGCAATACCAATGCGTCGGGAGCGGCTACGGACATCACCTGCGAATTAATCTGATAACCCTTGAACGCCTTCTTGCGCTCAGCTGCCTCGCCTTCCTGTCCCATAGACGCCCATACGTCGGTATACACAGCGTCCGCGCCCTCGGCCGCCTTCATAACGTCAGAGGTGAGCTCGAACTTATCGCCGTATTTCTCAGCCCACGCAAGCACGTCCGCCGCCGGACGGTAAGCGTCGGGACAAGCAACGGAAACTCTCATGCCTGCCGTAAGACAGCCCACTATAAGCGAATTTGCCATATTATTGCCGTCGCCGATATAGCACAGCTTAAGATTGTCGAGAGAGCCCTTGTATTCCCTAATCGTCATCAAATCAGCTAGCACCTGACAGGGGTGAGCGTAATCCGTAAGTCCGTTGATTATAGGTATGCTGCCGTACTTCGCAAGGTCCTCGACTTCTTGCTGAGCAAAGGTCCTTATCATAATTCCGCTGAGATAGCGCGAAAGTACGCGCGCGGTATCCTGAACAGGCTCTCCTCTGCCTATCTGCAAGTCGTTGCTGCTTAAAAACAACGCGCTGCCGCCCAGCTGATACATACCCGTCTCAAAAGATACTCGCGTACGTGTGGACGACTTTTGAAATATCATACCAAGCGTCCTGCCCTCGAGCACTCTGTGCGGTATGCCGTGCTTGAGCTCATACTTGAGCTGATCGGCAAGATTGAGGACGGACATGATATCGTCCTTGCTCATATCCGACATCTTTAATAAATGCTTCATATATCTCTCCGTATCTATCGGCGATAGCAACCGATGCTATGACATATCGCCGCATATTTTACTTTATTATCAATATTATCTATGACCGCAAAGCCGCTTGATTTTACCCTTTGCGGCTCAAGGCAATTACTGTGTGTGTGCTCGCCTTATAAATAACGCGCCGACTTACTTGGCAATAGCCGATATAAGTCTGTCAATGCCCTCTTGCAAGTCCTTATCGCTTATAGTAAGAGGAGGCAACAGCCTTATCTTATCTTTAGCCGTGAGCACGAGCACGCCCTCTTGTATACAATCCTTGAGCACGTCGGACGCAGCCTTATTCTTAAGCCTTATGCCAAGCATCATTCCAAGACCGTCCACGCCGTCCACGCCGCTGCAACCTTGCAACTTAGAGACAATGTACTTACCCTTGCGCTCGACTTCCTTAAGCGCGGCGTCATCCAATCTGCCAAGCACTTCAAGCGCGCCCGCGCACACGACGGGATTGCCGCCGAACGTAGTGCCGTGAGTACCGAAAGTAAGAGTATCGGCGCACTTTTCGCCAACGAGCATAGCTCCTATAGGCAGTCCCGCGCCAAGCCCCTTTGCAAGCGTAGTGATATCAGGCAATATGCCGTAGTGCTCGGACGCGAGCAGCTTGCCCGTCCTTCCTATGCCCGTCTGCACCTCGTCGGCAATCAACAATATATCGCGCTCATCGCACAGCTGCTTGAGCTGAGCAATAAACTCTTTATCCGTAGGGATTACGCCGCCTTCGCCCTGTACAAACTCCACCATTACGGCGCATACTCCGTCAATAGCGGCTATCTCATCGATATTCTTATCCGCATACTTAAAGCCGTCGTTGAAGGGGAAGAAATAGTTGTGGAATACGTCCTGCCCCGTAGCTGTAAGCGTCGCCATAGTCCTGCCGTGGAAGGAGTTGCGCAGCGTTACTATTACGTCCCTGCCCCTGCCGTACTTGTCGAACGAATACTTGCGCGCCGTCTTTATCGCAGCCTCGTTGGCTTCCGCCCCGCTGTTGCCGAACATTGCCTTTAGGTATCCGCTGCGCTGACAAAGCGTCTTGGCAAGAGCGGCGCACGGCTGCGTGTAATAGAGATTGGACGCATGTTGAAGCGCATTGAGCTGAGCTGTAACCGCGCCTATCCAGCCGCTGTCGCAATACCCCAGACTATTGACGCCTATGCCGCTGCCAAGGTCGATATACTCCTTGCCGCTATCGTCTACGCAACGAGAGCCGCTGCCGCTTACGATTGCGACGCCGTATCTGTTATAAGTGCCTACTACGTACGTCTTATCCGTAGTCTTGATATCCATGACATTTATCTCCGCAAAAATTTATTTGAAGAGCGTACCGACGCCCTCGCTGGTAAGCATGTCTATCAGTATGGCGTGCGGTATACGCCCGTCTATGATAATCGACTGCTTAACTCCGCGTCTTACTGCCTCGACGCAACACTGCACCTTGGGAATCATGCCGCCCGATATAATGCCCTGTCTCTCCAGATTGGGCACGTCGGAGACGTTGACCTCGCTGATAAGAGTGTCCTCGTCGTTCCTATCCATAAGCAGACCGCGTATGTCGGTCATAAGCACAAGGTTCTCCGCCCCAAGAGCGGATGCTATGCGAGACGCCGCCGTGTCGGCGTTGATATTGTATATCTTGCCGCTCTTGTCGCCCGATACCGTGGCAATGACGGGAATATATCCGTTATTCAGCGCGTTGAGAATAGGCGCGGGATCGACAGACTCCACCTCGCCTACGTTGCCGAGGTCTGCGCCCTCTTTCTTTTTAGCCTTAATCATGCCGCCGTCAATACCGCACAGTCCCAAAGCCTTGCCGCCGCACGCTTGCAACTTATTGACAAGCCCCTTATTGACCTTGCCCGCAAGCACCTGCAATACGATATCGGCAGTCTCATCGTCGGTATAGCGCAATCCACCCACGAATACGGGCTTCTTGCCTATCTTGGACAGCATGTCGTTGATTTCCGGTCCGCCGCCGTGTACGAGCACCACTCTCACTCCGATAAGCGAGAGCATGACGATATCGTGCATCACCGCGTCCTTCAACTGCTCGGAAAGCATTGCGTTGCCGCCGTACTTGACAACGACTATCTTGCCGTAATATCTCTGGATATAGGGCAACGCGCCGCTGAGTATATCCGCCTTGGTCTTGGTCTCTACTGTATTAACATCCATAATAACGCCCTCAGGTGCGGTAATCCGCATTGATTTTCACGTACTCGTACGTAAGGTCGCAACCCCACGCTACCGCCTTGCCGTCTCCGTCGTTGCAGTTGACGCATATCCTTACCTCGCTCTCGAGCAGCACGCGCTTTGCAACCGTCTCGTCAAAGTCTACTCCGTTGCCGCCTCTGCACACGGCGACCGCGCCAGCAGACGAGACGATGTCAACGTCAACCTTATTAATATCGAAACTTGCGTCGGCATATCCGATTGCGCACAGTATCCTGCCCCAGTTGGCGTCGGAGGCAAATATTGCCGCCTTAAGCAACGACGAGCATACAACGCTCTTGGCTATCTTCTTGGCAACGCCCTTATCGGGAGCGCCCTCCACGTGGCACTCGAGCAACTTGGTCGCGCCCTCTCCGTCTGCGGCTATCGCCTTGGATATATCTTCCAGCACGGCAGTGAGCGCTGCCTTGAAGGCATCGTATTCCGCTCCCTCCGCGGTTATCTCGGGCATTCCGCTCAAGCCAGAAGCCATAATTGTAAGCATATCGTTGGTAGAGGTATCGCCGTCTATACTTACCATATTAAGCGTGTCTTCCACACTGTCTTTAAGCGCGCGAGCAAGCATGTCGGGCGATATCGCCGCATCGGTAGTAACAAAGGCGAGCAGCGTTGCCATATTGGGATGTATCATTCCGCTGCCCTTTGCCATGCCGCCCACAGTAACGGTATATCCGCCTATTTCGCATGTGCGAGCAAATTCCTTAATGCGGGTATCGGTAGTCATTATAGCCCTTGCAGCCACTGTATTGCCCTTATATGACAGACCTGCCGCAAGCGCAGGCATACCGCTGACTATGGGCTGAATAGGCAATATCTGACCTATCACTCCCGTAGACGCAACGATTACGTCCTCTGCCTTAACGCCCGTATGACGCTCCACCAGCCGACACATCTCTTCCGCCTTAGCAACGCCGTCGGCATTGCAAGTATTGGCATTGCCGCTGTTGCACACTATTGCTTGCGCCTTGCCGTCGGCAAGATGATCGCGCGTAACGCTTATCGGCGCGCCTTTAACCTTATTGGTAGTATAGACCGCCGCCGCAGAGCAAAGACAGTCCGCAACGACGAGCGCCAAGTCTTCCTTGGTCTTATTCTTCCTTATTCCGCAGTGCACGCCGTAAGCCTTAAAGCCCTTAGCCGCGCACACGCCTCCCAATATGCTTTCCATATTATCTCCTAAAAAGAAGGGGGTATAAAGTCGAGTCCCCTGTCTTCGGGCAAGCCGAAGAGTAAATTCATATTCTGCACAGCCTGTCCTGCCGCGCCCTTTACCATATTGTCTATAGTCGATACTATTACGGCTCTGCCCGTCCTCTCGTCGAGGTGTAGCGATATGTCGCAATAGTTGGACTGCCTTACGTTGCGCAAATTGGCAACTTCGCCCAAGGGCAATACTCTGACGAACTTCTCCCTGCTGTACTTACCGATATATAAATCGTACAGCTCGCTCAAAGATATCTTTTTGCTCAAATCCACGTAGCACGTAGATATAATACCCCTGTTGAGAGGAAGCAAATGCGGCACGAACGTGATGCGGATATCTCTGCCCGCAAGCGCGCTCAAGGTCTGCTCTATCTCGGGCGTATGCCTGTGCGATGCGACCTTATAGGGTGCAAAAGCCTCGTTACAGTTGGGATAATGAGTATTGTCGCTCAGCCCCTTACCCGCGCCCGTAACGCCCGACTTGGAGTCGATAATTATACCCTTGTCCAATCCTGCCTCTACTACGGGAGCAAGCGCAAGCGCAACGGAAGTGGGATAGCACCCCGGGTTGCCTACAATCTCCGCGCCCGATATCTTATCCCTGTGCAGCTCGGGTATGCAATATACGCTGCGCAAGTGCAACTGAGGATAGTTGTATTTCTTGCCGTACCATTGCTCATACACCTTAGCGTCGTCAAGGCGAAAATCTGCGCCGAGGTCTATGAACTTAACTCCCTTTTCCACACATTTCGCGGCAGGAATTTCGCTGAGTCCGTGAGGAAGAGAGGCAAACACCACGTCGCACATATCCGCAATATCCTCTCCGCCGCCCAGCGTCATATCGCATATGCCGCGAAGAGAAGGATATATTTCGCTGAGTTTCTTACCCTCGTAACTGACTGAAGATATCGCGGATATCTCAGTATCGGGATGCGAAAGAAGGATACGCACGAGTTCTACTCCCGCATAGCCCGTAGCTCCGATTATACCTGCTCTTATCATAAATACCTCTAATTATACATGCGCATTATTTTATACGTACACATACTATCACTTAACGCCGACTTTATCAAACGATTGGTTGCCCTATTGGATAAATCTTGACGCAATATGCTTATTTACTTCTCTTTAAGTCCAACGCGGCGCGAAGAGCCTTGATTTCTTCTTCCACCGCTTGCGGCGCAGGTCCGCCCTTAGAGCAGCGTCTCATAACGCAGTTGATAAGCTCTATTGCCTCGTAGACGTCCTCATCAAACAGCTCGCACGCCTTCTTATACTCTTGAAGAGGGAGAGTATCGAGCGTCAGACCTTGGTCCGAGCACACTGCCACCAACGTGCCAACGACCTTATACGCCGTACGGAAAGGCAAGCCTTTCTTTACAAGATAATCGGCGCAGTCGGTAGCGTTGATAAAGCCCTTATTGCCTGCCTTGAGCATATTGCCTTTATTGACCGTCATGGTAGCAAGCATAGGTATCAGCGTACTTACGCATAGCTTCACACTGTCGCAAGCGTCGAATATCGCCTCTTTATCTTCCTGCATGTCCTTATCGTAGGCAAGCGGCAATCCCTTCATCATCACAAGCAAAGACATATTGTCGCCTATCACTCTGCCCGCCTTGCCGCGTATCAATTCCGCTATATCGGGATTCTTCTTCTGCGGCATAATCGACGAACCTGTGGCGTAAGCGTCGTCCAGCTCAATGAATTTGAACTCCCAAGAGCACCACAGTATTATCTCTTCCGCCATGCGCGATAAGTGCACGGACGCAATAGATAGGTCGGATGCAAGCTGCATTACGAAATCCCTATCGCTCACTCCGTCCAAAGAATTGCCGCACGGTCTGTCGAATCCCAGCCGAGACGCAGTAAAATCCCTGTCTATATCGTAAGTAGTACCCGCCAAGGCGCAACTGCCGAGCGGACACTCATTCATAAGAGATACGGTATTATCCAGTCTCGTTACGTCTCTGACAAGCATCTCCGCATAGGCGCAAAGATGATGAGCAAAGGTGATGGGCTGAGCGCGTTGCAGATGCGTATACCCGGGCATAACCGTGCGGGTGTGCTTGCTTGCGATATCTATCAGTGTATCGGCAAGAGATATGATGAGACTTTTTATCTCGGCGGCTTCCTTCCTCAGATACAGACGCAAGTCGAGCGCAACTTGATCGTTGCGAGAGCGCGAGGTGTGCAATCTCTTGCCCGCATCGCCGATACGCGAGGTGAGCTCCGCCTCAATAAACATATGGATATCTTCCGCGCTCTCGTCAATAGCAAGCGCGCCGCAAAGCAAATCCTTCCTTATCTGCTCAAGACCTTGCGTTATCTTATCGCAATCTTGCCAAGGTATGATGCCCTGCTTTGCAAGCATAGTCGCATGCGCAATGCTGCCCGATATATCTTCTTCGGCCATACGGCAGTCAAAGCGGATAGAGGAGTTGAAATCGTTTACCCTCTCATCCAGCTGCTTGCCGAATCTGCCTGCCCACATCTTATCCATATTCTATCCCTTTAATAGACGCATGCGCTCCCGTCCCATAGTAAGAGGCGGAAGCGCGAGCGTAATAAGTAAATTATTTCTTTTTGGCTATCTTGGCCTTCATCATAGCCTGCACCTTGATGGGCAGTCCGAAAAGATTGATAAAGCCCGCGCTATCCTTCTGATCGTAGCACTCGTCCTCGTCGAAGGTAGCTATATCCTCGTCATACAGGCTGTAAGGAGAAGTAACGCCTGCGTTGACTATATTGCCCTTATACAGCTTGAGCTTTACGCTGCCTGTAACATAGGTCTGCGTGCTGTCCACGAACGCGGACAATGCTTCGCGCAAAGGAGTGAACCACTGACCGTTATACACGATATCGGCAAACTTAACCGCCACATGCTGCTTGAACCTCTGAGTCTCTTTATCGAGGCAGATGCTCTCAAGTATCTCGTGCGCGGCATATAAAATCGTGCCGCCGGGAGTCTCGTACACGCCCCTCGACTTCATGCCTACAAGCCTGTTTTCCACGATATCGGCTATACCTATGCCGTTCTTGCCGCCGAGTTCGTTGAGCTTGGCTATTATATCGCTGCCCTTCATCTTGACTCCGTCTACGGATACGGCTACGCCCTTCTCAAAGCCGAGCGTAACGTAGGTAGGCTTATCGGGAGCCTTCTCGGGAGTAACGCCCAACTCTAAAATCTTATCATAGTCGGGCTCGTTGGCGGGATCCTCGAGATCAAGTCCCTCGTGCGAGAGGTGCCACAAGTTCTTATCCTTGCTATAGTTGGTCTCGCGGGTGATGTTGAGAGGAATGTTATGCGCTTCGGCATAGTCAATCTCCTCGTCGCGGCTCTTGATATCCCATATCCTCCAAGGCGCGATTATCTTCATATCGGGAGCAAAAGCCTTGATAGCAAGCTCGAACCTTACCTGATCGTTGCCCTTGCCCGTGCAGCCGTGGCAGATTGCGTCCGCGCCCTCTGCAAGCGCGATTTCCACTATCTTCTTGGCAATTATAGGACGCGCAAACGACGTACCGAGCAGATACTTGCCCTCGTACACCGCTCCCGCCTTAACGGTAGGCATAATGTAATCGTCGACAAACTCGTCTGTAAGGTCGGCAATATACAGTTTGCTCGCGCCGGTCTTTTTAGCTTTCTCTTCCAAGCCCTTGAGCTCTGTGCCCTGTCCCACGTTGCCGGCTACAGCTACGACTTCGCAGTTATCGTAATTTTCTTTAAGCCACGGTATTATTATTGAGGTGTCCAGACCTCCCGAATACGCTAAGACTACTTTCTTTATCTTATCCATTTTATTATCTCCTTTACTTAGCTTGTCGCCATTGACATTATAATACTATCACTTGATTACAAAATCAAGCGTTTTCAGCATAAATATTCATTATTTTTATCTGATTTTTATTGTTTATGCAATTATTAATGTATAAATGTATATTTATGCGCATATTTTTACATTCATGAATAATATCCTCTCCGCCTGCCGCAGTGGCCATAAGTTGACAAGCAATGGCTGTAAGTGATATTGTATAACTGCATACGGGTAATAGGTGCCAATACATTTTTATAGGCAAAATCTCTCTATTCCCTCAAGCCGCCGCATAACGCGTCAATCCCTACCGCCGATAAAAACACATCGCTTATAGCGTGCCTTGTGTTTGATACCCATATGGGAGGTTATATGCCGCAAGTTAAAAATCAGCGCGACAAACGCAGCGTACGCACCAGAAAGCTCATCAGGAACGCCCTCATGAAGCTGAGCGTACTCAAAGATTTCGATTCTATTACCGTAACGGACGTTACTCAAGAGGCAGGAATCAACCGCTCGACGTTTTATCTGCATTATACGGACATCCCGTCCGTGCTTAACGACGTGGAGAACAGCGTAATCGATACGCTTGCCGACGTATTCAACGGGTGCGATCCGCTCCAGATACCTCACAATCCATATCCGTTTTTCAGCACTATGACCGCAAAGGCGGAGGCTGACGAGGAGTTTTGCAGATTTATATTCGACTCTTCTCTATCCGCATCTTTTACCGTTAAACTTACAAAAAGGATAATCGATGCAGTATGCAAAAGGCTGCAATCCAAATTCCCTTCTGCCGATGTCGCGCGCCTCAACATGACGGTAACTTTTATAGTAGCGGGCTTAGTGGGCGTGTATACGGAATGGTTCAGAGACAGAAAGGACATAACTTTGGAAGAGCTGTGCCGCGTAGCCGCATCGCTTGTATCGCAAGGCTATGCAGCGGTAGTAAGCTCCGCAATAGGTTGATATATGTTGATTAATAAGATAATAATACCCAAAGGCGTTAAGGTAGGCAACGCTCACGACGAATATACAGGTGTAACCGTAATAAAATGCGACAGGGGTTGCACGGGCGGCGCGGATATACGCGGCGGAGCACCCGGCACGCGCGAGACGGATCTGCTCCGTCCAGATAAAGCCATGCAAAAAATCAATGCCGTAGTCCTATCGGGCGGCTCGGCTTACGGTCTTGCCGCATCTTGCGGCGTAATGGAATACATGCGCAGCCGCGGCAACGGATATAAGATAGGCGGCAAGGTCGTGCCTATAGTATGCGGCGCGGTGCTTTACGACCTGAACGACTCGCAATATCACTACCCCGACGCCGACATGGGCGTAAAGGCGTGTGTATGCGCCGACACCGAGTCCCCCGCATTCGGCAACGTAGGCGCGGGACGGGGCGCAACGGTAGGTAAAATAAGAGGCATCAAGCACGCTTGCAAGAGCGGACTGGGTGCTGCTACTGCAAAGGTATGCGGCATTACGGTAACCGCCATTGTCGCAGTCAACGCATTCGGGGACGTAATTGATAGCGACGGCAATGTGATAGCGGGAGCAAAAAACAAAGTCGGCGGCTTTATAGGCACCTCTGCGTGTATCAAGGAAGGCAAAATCCTCAAACTTTTAACAGGCGCAGGCGGCAATACCACGATAGGCTGCGTCATCACCGATGCGACGCTCGATAAAGCTCAAGCCAACAAACTGGCATCTTTCACTCACAACGCATATGCAAAGCGCATATCGCCCGTTCATACCGACTATGACGGCGACAGCATATTCGTAATGGCTACTGGCAAGAAAAAAGCGCTGGACTTCGTAACAGTGCAACTTGCCGCAGAGGAAGCTATGTGTCAGGCGATAATCAACGCGGTAGACTCATGCGCTCGATACGAGATAGTCGGAGATGCCGCGGACGAAGAAGAGGATATAGACATATAAGGCAGCCGCCGCTTAAGGCGATTGCTATCGCAAATATATCGTTATTATAAGGGAATGGATAATTATGACAGACAGCAGACTTGAATTGTACACATCTATCACGCCGTCCGACGTTCAGAAATCTATAATGCGCGATGGCTTCAACGTATTCATACATTACGGTATCAATACTTTTTGCAACAAGGAGTGGAGCGACGGCTCTCTGCCCGCATCCGCTTTCAATCCCACATCTCAAAATACCGACGAGTGGATACAAATTATCAAGAGCGCGGGAGCTAAGGGCGTAATACTCACCTGCAAGCATCACGACGGCTTCTGCCTGTGGCAGACAGATACCACCGATTACGGCGTCAAGTCCAGTCCTTATAAGGGCGGAAAGGGCGACGTCGTACAAGAAGTATCCGACAGCTGCCGAAAATACGGACTGAAATTCGGCGTATATCTCTCGCCGTGGGACCGCAATTCTCCGACGTACGGCACTGACTCGTACAACGACTTCTACATAGCTCAGCTTACCGAATTGCTTACAAGATACGGCAAGATATTCTGCGTGTGGCTGGACGGAGCGTGCGGCTCTTATCTGGACGGAAAACCCAAGCAGGTATACGACTTTAAGCGATACTACGACACCATACGCGCTCTGCAACCGGATTGTTGCATATCCAACTGCGGCCCCGACGTGCGCTGGGTGGGCAACGAGGCAGGTTGCGCGAGAGAAAGCGAGTGGAACGTAGTCCCCTCTTTCTCCTTTGACATACAGACAATCGAAGATAACTCGCAACAGTCCGACGACGATGCCTCAAGACTGAAAGGCATTGATATAGTAGCTCAAGACCTCGGCAGCAGACAGGTGCTGAGCAGATATGATAAATTCATATGGTATCCCGCCGAAGTAGACGTATCTATCCGCCCGGGTTGGTTCTATCATAAATCGCAGAATATGTCCGTGCGCTCGCTCGATAATCTGCTGTATATATGGTACAACTCCGTAGGCGGCAATTCTCTGCTGCTACTCAACGTACCGCCCGATACCCGCGGCAGAATTCACGGCGCAGATGCCGACAGACTGGCAAAAATCGGTAAAACGCTGCGCAAGCATTTCTCTAAGCCGATAAACTGCGCATACGAAGTCGGCGATTGCGCGATTGATAATCCCGCGTCCAATCTTGTCTGCGACGACGACAGCTATTGTACCGTAAACGACATTAGCGATACTTATACCGTCATGATGACATTGGATAAGGAAGAAACCGTCGATAAAGTAGTACTCAAAGAGCAATGCGACTTCTCTCAGCGTATAGAAAACGCTTATATCGAAGTGCTTAAGGGCAAGAAGTGGGTTAAGGTATGCAATGTAACGACTGTCGGCTTCTGCCGCATAGCGACGTTTAAGCCCGTAAAGTGCTCTGCAATAAGACTGACTATCACATCGTGCAGATTACAGCCGTACCTATCTTACGTCATGCCTTACGCCTATAACGGTAAAGTGCCTCGCGCGCCTTGGTATCGCAATATAGTAGCCTTTTTTCATAAAATCAACTACGCTATATATATAGCAAGAGAAAATAGGCATAAGCAAAGGCTCGAGCGTAAGAATAAGAAACAGGCATAAAAGTTACCGACCGCAATCAATCGCGGTCGGTATTATTATACTACACAAAAAAGTATCGCTAAGATACAAATTGAAATGCGCCGTGTCAGCCTATCTTTATACACATATCGGCTATCTCTTTTACGCACGCCTTGGCAAGCTCTAAGTCCATACACTCCGCCATTACGCGTATTTTAGGCTCGGTCCCCGACGCCCTTACCAGCACTCTGCCGCCGCCTAACTTTGCCGTCCAATTCTCCTTAAGCTCTCTCAGCTTATCGCTTGATATTACGGCGTCTTTATCATATACGATTACGCTTTCGCTTATCTGCGGATAGAGCGGGTACACTCCTGCCTCAGACGCTTTTATGCCATGCTCTTTAAGCAAAGATGCAAAAACGACCGCGCTGAGTATACCGTCTCCCGTAGTGGACAGCGGCGCAAGAATAATATGTCCCGATTGCTCTCCGCCTATAGGCGCGCCGCTTTCTTTCATCATATCCATGACGTACTTGTCGCCTACGTTGCTGCGTAAAAATTCTACGCCTTGCTTGATAAAGGCTTGCTCCGTACCCGTATTGCTAAGCACAGTACCCACCGCAATCTTGGGCACGAGGATACCTTTAGCCGCCCACCTGCACGCGATATAATACATTATCCTATCGCCGTCTATAATATCGCCCGTCTCGTCCACGGCAATCAGTCTGTCGCTGTCGCCGTCGAATGTGAATGCAATATCCCACTCGGCGCCGCCGCAGCGCTCCTTAAGAGTATGGGAGAAAGTAGAGCCGCAGCCGCAATTAATTCCGTCGTCGGGATTGACGCCTACGCATGTTACCGCCGCGCCCAATCTTTTGAACACTTCGGGAGCCATGCGATAAGCCGCGCCGTTGGCGCAATCAAGCAATATGCGCATACCGCTCAAGTCCTTGCCCGCCGATACAAGAGCATCAATATACGACTGAGCGTAAACTTTATCCTGAACGAATACGCCCGTATAGTCTCCGCACATATCCTTATCCATCGCCTCGCCGATGAGCTGCTCGCGCTTATCGCCCAGCTTATAGCCGCTGCCGTCAAAAACCTTAAGCCCGTTATACTCCTCGGGATTGTGCGAAGCGGATATTACCACTCCGTAGTCGCCGCACCCCTTAGCCGTAGCGTACGCAACCCCTGCGGTAGGGATAATGCCGAGGTCTATCATTCTACCGCCCGCGCGTATTACCCCTGCCGCAAATGCGCTCAGTATCGTTGCGCCCGAAGGCCTTGTATCTCTGCCCACAAAGACGCTCTTGCCGTCTCTGCCCAGAGCGTTGCCCAGCTTGAGCGCGGCTACCGTCATCGTGCCGTCAGCCACTCCCCTAATTCCGTCGGTTCCGAATTTCATATTGCCACCCTTTTCTATATCAACTTAAACTTGCCTAAAGCCTTGCCTTCTTTTACTATCTGACGCGAGCGACCTATAACAAGCGCCCTTGCAGGTATGTCGTCCGTAATCGTAGTGCCGGCTGCGATATACGCGTCATCACCGACAGTAACGGGCGCGATGATGTTGGAATTGCTGCCTATAAAGGCTCTGTCGCCTACTACAGAGCGATGCTTTTGCTTGCCGTCATAGTTGACGAATATGCTGCCGCAGCCTATATTGCACTCTTTTCCGACATCGCAGTCGCCCACGTAGGCAAGATGAGACGCCTTACTGCCCGCGCCCAAAGTAGCGTTCTTGACCTCTACAAAATCTCCTGCCTTACAACCCTCGCCTACTACCGCGCCCGCGCGAAGATAGGCATAAGGTCCCACTTGCGCGCCTTTCTTGACGATTGCCTTGTCAAGGACGGACGCCGTAACCACTGCGCCTTCTTCCACAGTGCTATTTTCTATAATGTTGTTGGGACGCAGCACCGCTCCCTTCTTGATTACGGCATTGTCGCCGATGTAGTTGTTAGGAAAAATCACCGCGCCTTCTTCAACCGTAGCTGTGGGCGCGATATAAATGTTGTCCATAAATAATCCTCCGATAGATATCCCGTCTACAAAATATGTATCGCGCCTTATTTACGTGCAACGCCCCGCTTGTAAATCCGAAATAAAGATATATTAGCAGTATATCACGCCGTAATTATTATATACTTATACGCTAAATGCGTCAAACTCGATACCGATAAACAGCTCACGATACTACACGCCATTAATTATATAACTATTAAAAATATAGCGCGTATTTGCGCCGCATAAATACGACCAAAGACTCCGCTTTTCCGCCGCTATCCGTGCAACTGCGTAGGTATTAATACATTGAAATTTGCTGTAAAAAAACGCTTGACACCCACATATAGCGGTGCTATACTCTGTACAAACGAAATATTTCTTTGGGCAGGTATTAACCGACCGGAGGTAATGCCGCTTTAAGCGGATTAGTCCTACAGCCCCAACAGTTGATGCGGTGAGATTCCGCAACCGCCTGTTAAGTCAGAATGGGAAAGAAAGCTAACGTATGTGCAGTATGGCTGTTCTTTCGCATTGCGAAAGAACTTTTTTGCTTTTAAGGAACATTTCGTTAATCTAATTAACAGAGGTGTTACTATGAAAAAGAACGCTTTCAAGATGCCGGTACTCTTTGCCGCGCTCACAGGTCTTATGACCGCTCTCGTATTCGCCTTCACAATGATAGGCATCACATTGGGTACGGGGTATATCAATATCGGCGACACGATGATATTCGTTACCGCAGCACTGTTCGGACCTGCGTCCGCAGCAATAGCGGGAGGACTGGGCGCGCTGTTTGCAGACCTTGCAGTCTATCCCGTAACGGCAGTATTTTCGCTATTTATCAAGGCTATCGAGGGCGCGCTTGCAGGCGCATTGTTGCGCTATGCCTTGCCTAAGGTAATAGGAAAAAGTCCCAAGACCGCATTAAAGATAATCGGCGACGCTATATGCTGCCTTATCGCGGGCGCGGTAATGGTAGCGGGATACTTTGCCACTAACGTACTATTTTGGGGCAGCGGCGATGCTCCCGCAGCGAGATTGAGCGGAGCCGTAACTCAGCTGCCTTGGGATGTATTGCAAGCGGTCGTGTCCGTGATTTTGTCCAATCTCATACTCAACCTTATGAGACTTGGCGATATTGCGGCTAAGTTTAAGGTAGGTAAATATCTAAGCGGCGGCAAGGCGCAGCCCGATAAGAAAGATGACGTCATGGGCGATACTCAAGACAACTTGGGCTCAAACGCCGAGCCTATCGACGCAGTCGCCGCCGATGCAATAGATACTCACGACTTGGGCGCAGGAAGCGACATGGCAGCTACAGACAGCAAGGACGAGACTAACCAATAAGTATTGCCGTCCGAAAATATAGCCGAAAAGCCTAAGCATTGGTTGCCGCAGATACCTATGCAATCGATGCAATACAGGGTGAGCGGCACATTGCCTACATATTGAAGATTAACGACGACATCGCATGTATAAAAGTCGATTAGCACTATCCAGGCAATTAATGCTATAATAAGACTATGTATCAACAGCTAATCACTAAAGCCGTTAAAGCTATATTCAACGACTCCGCGCTTACGGACTGCACACCGATAGGCGCGGGCTTTTACGGAAAAGTTTATGCTGTAAAACTGAGCAAGCCGCCTTACTCTGCCGCAATCAAGATATTTTTCAGGCGCGGAGACAATGAAAAAGAAGCTCTGTGGTATCTTGCGCTGAGGCGCAGCGGCATCCCTCTGCCCGAGATATACGGCATGTATGATGAGGGAGAGCACGGCGTGCTGGCAATGAGCCTGCTTAAGGCATGCTCCGCCACCGATACGAGCGGACTTACCTGCCGCGAGCTTGATAAGTTGGGCGATGAAATAGCCGAAACTGCAGTTAAGCTGCATTTACTTAAAGGCAGCGGCTACGGAGATATTACCGACGTATCATGTCTTGAAGGCGGCAAGGAAGATAGTTGGACCGAATATTACCGCATTAAAGCTAAAAAGGCAATGGACAATATATCGCGCGCCGTATCGAGAGGACTGCTTGATAGAAGGCATGAGAATATCTATTATCGTGCGCTTGATGCTATTGATATCGCAATCGATACCCCCTCTTATCCTGCGCTTATACACGGAGACCTAAATACGGACAATATAATGATAGATAAAAAGATGTCGCGAGTAGTTGCCGTAATAGATCCTATATCAAGTATGTGGGGAGACTACGAATACGAACTGTTTCAATTAGATTGCGCATCGGGCAAAGCGTACGGATTGCTTGACAAGTATGCGCAATCGCGCCCCTTAAGCGACAAATATGACTTAAAAAGCGCTATATACTCTGCATTTGCAGAAGGCAATCACTACTGCAACATAAATAAGGCTTGCGATGACAACCTCTCAACATTTATTGCACGCTTAGACTTCGCGCTTAATAACTACGGATTATAAATAAAGTCCCCTATTGACGCTTTTTGTAACAAAAGCTACAAAGAGGACTTATTTACTTATTTCGCTATCGTTATCCCTAATCGCTTACATCTGTTGTTTCTGATTCTTCTTCAACATCTGCATTGTCTTTACCGCTCTTACTTTTGCTCTTGACAAGTTTGATATTTATAGCGCTGAGGATTATACACGCTATCAACAATACGCCTATAGCAGCTATGGTCATGATGTACAGCTTCTTCTTCACATATTCGCTACCGTCGAAATTTCCAAGTTCGCCTTCCATAAGCTGTCCTGCCCTCACCGTAAACGTTGCGCTCAAGTCTCCGTAGCTTACCGTGATTGTGTTGTCGCCTTCGCTCAGTGCTCCGTCGGGAGAATATGTATAATCGCTATTGCTAAGCTCTACCTTCTCACCGTCGGGATATATTCCGTAGACCACCATACCGTAACTATCGAAGCTATCCCCTATAGAATAGTTCTTTTTATAATTTCCGCCTACCTCTATCGAGATTATTTTGTAATCTCCGTTGCCACTTGCGTCTACTACTATTATGTACTCGCATACGTCCGAGCACGCTCCGTCTATGGCGTACTTAGATGTGTCTATGCTTATCTTGACGCTATAGCTGCCTGTCCACTTGGAGCTTACCGCGTTGCCGTTTGCATCGGCATACGTTACGTTTGCATCCGTTATTATCGTGCCTGCACCGTCTGTTACCGTTACTACAGGGTGTTGCACTGCGTCGTTAAACGTCAGACTGTCGCCGTTTGCAAATGGATTACCCGCTCCGTCCGTCCAGTCTATAAACACTAAGGACATGCCCGCCCCGAGGATTATATCGAATACTACCGTCGTATTGGACAAGCTGT
>CAMWNK010000018.1 GCA_947175555.1 uncultured Clostridia bacterium
ATATTAATACAATTAACGGCTACATATCGCAAAATTGATCATCAATTATACTAATACATGTACAAATCCGAGCATTACCAATTAAACTAAAATATATATATGAAATCAGTTGTTTAATAAAGTGCGCAATCTATCATAAATAAAAAGCACGGACATATCCGTGCTTTTTATATACGTAATAATATTAACTGCTATAAGAAAAGTAAACCTATTACTTAATGACTTCGGCAAGTTTAGCCGACTTACCGCTCCTCTCTCTGAGGTAGTAAAGTTTAGCTCTTCTGACCTTACCGTGTCTGACAACGTCGATACGGTCAATCTTGGGAGAATGAAGAGGGAACGTCCTCTCTACTCCGATACCGCCGGATATCTTGCGGACGGTCATGGTCTCTCTAATGCTGCCATGTCTGAAAGCAATAATAATGCCCTCGAACACCTGCAACCTCTCCTTGTTGCCCTCGATAACCTTGAAGTAAACCTTAACGGTATCACCTATAGCAAGCTCGGGCAGGTCGGTACGCATACCTTCCTTCTCAATAACGTCAATCAAATTACTCATACGACTTATACCTCCAAATTTACCAAGCGTTCACGATCGTCTGTAATTTTGTAACGTCGGCGGAACACCCGAAGTCTTTTGCTTAGCTATTTTATCACAACCGATAACACGAATGCAAGTAAATTATCGAGCGTAAACGACCTTTTTTCTTCAATATACGTCGTTTAAGTCAAACGCGCCCTTGATAAGGCGGCACTCATCCCTGCAAACGTAAACGACGTCAAAGCGCACATTAACATCATGCAATCCGCGCATGGCTATATATTGCCGAGCCGCATTGATAATCTTGCGCATTTTGCCCTTGGTAATCGCGTCGAATCCGTCGCCGTACGTCTCGTAATTCCTGCTCTTGACCTCGATAAATGCAAGCGTTGAATTATGCCTTGCGATGATATCTATCTCGCCTAATCGGCAAGAAAAATTAACTGTCAATATTTCGTAGCCGAGGGTAGTCAAATAATTGCGGGCGATTAGCTCTCCCCTCGCGCCTTCTCCTCGCGTAATCATATAATGCGCGTTATGAACGAACGCCTGTGTATGGGCGTCGCGCCGTACTCCTTGAGCGCGTCTATATGCACTTTAGTACCGTATCCCTTATTTTTGTCAAAGCCGTATTGAGGATACTCAAGCGCGTACTCGTCCATAAGAGCGTCTCGGGTAACCTTAGCAACTATTGAGGCGCAACCTACGCTGTAACTGAGCAAGTCGCCCTTGATAAGAGGAAATACCTCGCAGTCTGCATCGAGCTTTACGGCGTCGATGATAGCGATATCGGGCTTCACCTCAAGCGACTTGAGCGCGCGGCGCATTGCCTCCTTTGTAGCATTGAGGATATTGACCTCGTCTATGTAATCGTGCGGCAGACTGACCACTTTACAAGCGATAGCCTTGGACATTATAAGCGGACAGAGCTGCTCTCTGCGGCGTGCGGATAACTTCTTGCTGTCGTTGACACCCTCGATAATATCCTCTTGATTGAGCGGCATTATTACGGCGCATACCGTAACAGGACCTGCAAGCGGTCCTCTGCCCACCTCGTCAACGCCCGCTATATAGCGATAGCCTTTAGCAAGCAATTCCTTTTCGTACTTCAGTCTGTCTATAGCGTCCATAAATATTAAGCCTTATCAAGCATTACCTTGCCTATACGCAGCTTGCGCAAGTCGTCTATAATTGCGCGCGAGGCGCGCTCGTAATCGATGTTGTCTCTGCCTAAAATAAAACCGCGCTTTATAGCGATAGCCTCGAGCGTAGCCAAGTCTGTATCGCAATATCCGTCAATCTTATATCTTTCGATAAAGCGGGTATCGCCACCGAGCCTAAAAAACGCTATCGTCTCAAGCGCAAGCTCGCATATGTCAAGCACCTCTTCTTTAACGCTGCCTATCATGGCAAGATGTACAGCCTTGACACTGTCCTCAAACGCCGGCGGCAGCGTGCCCGGGGTGTCGAGCATATCGATGCCTGCCGATATCGATACCCACTGCTTACCGCGAGTTACTCCCGCGCGGTTGCCCGTTGCGGCGCGCTTGCTACCGCTAAGACAGTTGATGAGCGTGGACTTGCCTGTATTGGGTACGCCCACGACGATAGCTCTGATACTCTTATTTACGCCCTTGCTCTTATACTTATCAAGCACCCTCTCATTGATATCGATCAAACGCGATATACATATAGAGCGAAACTTGCCCGAGGTACTGTCCATAGATACTACGCTCTTGCCCTCGTCAGCAAGCCTGCGCTCCCACGCCTTGAGCTGAGCGGGCTCCACCATGTCGCACTTGTTGAGCACGTACAATACCGGTCTTGAGCCTATGAGCGCATCAAACTTAGGATTGAAAGACGACGCTATCGCGCGCGCGTCCAATACATATATAATACAGTCGGAAATCTTAACGCTGTCCTCGAGCATACGCATAGCTTTAGTCATATGCCCCGGGAACCATTGAATATACATTACCTTCCCTCCGTCAAATCGGGACGACGCTCCGCAGTAATCTCAAGCTGCTTGCTCCTGCGCCATGCCGCTATCTTTGCATGGTCGCCCGACAGCAGTACTGGAGGCACTTCCAATCCCATAAACTCGCGCGGACGAGTATACTGAGGATACTCCAAAAGTCCGTCGGAAAAGCTCTCTTCGTCAGTAGACTGCTCACTGCCCAAAACGCCCTTGACATACCTTGCAACAGCATTGACTGTAACCATTGCGGGTAGCTCTCCGCCTGTAAGCACGTAATCGCCGATAGATATCTCGCAATCGATATCAAGCTCAAGCACGCGCTCGTCTATGCCTTCGTAGCTGCCGCATAAAAAAAGCAGCCTGTCGCGCGCGGCAAGCTCCTTAACAAGACTTTGGCACAAAGTGCGCCCCTTGGGCGACATATAAATCCTAAGCGCGTCGTGATTGGGATCGAGCGCGCCGATTGCGTCGTGCACGGGCTGAGGCGTCATAACCATGCCCGCTCCGCCGCCGAAAGGCGTATCGTCGCACTTCCCGTGCTTATCTAACGTATAATCGCGGATATTGACTATATTGACGTCAAGCAACCCGTTATCGACTGCCCTGCCTATTACCCCTACATTCAGCGCAGAAAACGCCTCAGGAAATAACGTGGCGATATCAATCCTCATACACCGCAACCTCGTTGAGCCTACTTAAGCAAATTGCAATAACCTTGCTGTCAATATCAACAGATAAGATAACGTCTTTAAGCGCAGGAAACATCAGTCTGCGCCCGTCTGCGGTTGATGCGACGTATATATCCGCCGCGCCGTATTGCAAGACGTCGACAACGTGCCCGAATACCTTATCTCCGTCCTTAAGCTCGCAACCGATAATATCGACTATAAAGTATCTGTCATTATCTAAAGGCACAGCATCTAAGCGGTCGATAAGCACGCGCTTACCGCGTAATAGCTCTGCGCTATTGCGGTCCGCAATACCAGACAACGACAAAAAGACGCCTGCGGGATTGACCTTGCAACCCACGACGTCGTAGTCCTTGCCGTCTATATGAACGCGTCTCAAAGAGTGAAAGCGGGCATTGTCGTCGGTAAGGGGCGAAATCTTGACCTCGCCCTTTATGCCCTGCGGCCTCGCGACGACGCCGACTGTGATATAATTCATCTCTCGATAATGTCCACGGCATACTTGCCGCTGTCCTTGGACGACGCCTTGACAAGCATACGGATGGCCTTGGCAATCCTGCCCTGCTTACCGATAACCTTGCCGATGTCGCCTGCGCCGACTATTACGTTGATGACAGTAATGTCGCCCTCGACATTGGACGTAACCTCAAAATCGCTACTTTCGTCGAGCAGATGGGACACTATATATTTAACAAGCTCTTCCATGTAATTACTTAATAATTTCCTGCTGCTTGAGTATGCTTCTCACAGTATCGGTAGGCTGTGCGCCCTTAGCAAGCCAAGCAAGCGCCTTCTCGCTGTCGATATTGACGATAGCGGGCTCTTTAGTAGGATCATAATATCCTATCTTGTCAAGATACTGCGCGTCTCTCGCCTTTCTGCTGTCGATAGCAACTATGCGGTAAAAAGGCGCCTTTTTGCTTCCCATTCTCGTAAGTCTGAGCTTTACCATTGTGTTAGTTCTCCTTTATATTAAAGATTAAAATTATGTGTCTTATTGTTGTCAGAAGGGCATCTTAAAGCCGCGTCTGCCCATATTGGACATACGGCTCATCATATCGCGCGCTTGCGTGAATTGCTTGAGCAGTATGTTGACGTCCTGTATGGTTGTACCGCTACCCGAGGCTATCCTCTTCTTGCGCGAGCCCTTGATGATGTCGGGATTGGCGCGCTCTGCCTTGGTCATTGACAATATGATAGCCTTGTTCTGCTCCAGCTTGCCCTCGTCTACGCTGACGTCCTGTCCTTTGAGCTTGCCCGATAGCCCGGGTATCATGCCTAATACCTGCGACATGTCGCCCATACTCTTCATCTTATCGAATTGGGCAAGGTAGTCGTCGAGCGTAAAGGACTTCTCGCGCATCTTGCGCTGCATCTCTTTAGCTTCCTCTTCGGAAAAAGCGTTCTGCGCCTTTTCGATAAGAGTGAGCACGTCGCCCATACCGAGTATGCGAGACGCCATACGGTCGGGATGGAATACCTCTATATCGGAAAGTTTCTCGCCCGTGCCGCAGAATTTGATAGGCTTGCCCGTAACAGCCCTTATCGACAGAGCCGCGCCGCCGCGCGTATCGCCGTCCAACTTAGTAAGCACGACGCCCGTAACGTCCATGACATCGTTGAATGCTTTAGCCACGTTGACGGCGTCCTGTCCCGTCATCGAATCGACAACGAGCAAAATCTCATCGGGATGGAAGTTGCGCTTGAGCCCCGCAATCTCGTCCATGAGCTGATTGTCTATATGCAATCTGCCCGCCGTATCCACTATGAGCGTATCGCACATCTTGGTCTCGGCTTCCTTAAGAGCGCCCCTCATAATCTTTTGCGGATCGATTTGTCCCATCTCGAATACGGGGACGTCCGCGCTCTTGCCCACTACCTGTAACTGCTTGATAGCGGCAGGTCTGTATACGTCGCAGGCAACGAGCATGGGCTTCTTGCCCTGCTTGCGCAGCATTACGGCAAGTTTTCCGCACATGGTAGTCTTACCGCCGCCTTGCAGACCGCACATCAATATGATTGTAGGCGGCTTATCTGCGACTGCTATCTTGGACGAAGTGCCGCCCATTATCGCAGTCAACTCCTCATTGACTATCGATATAACCTGCTGGGCGGGAGACAGGCTCTTGAGCACCTGCTCGCCGACAGCCTTCTCGCTGACGCTGTTGACAAACTGCTTGACAACGCCGAGATTGACGTCTGCCTCAAGCAACGCAATCCTAACCTCGCGCATCGCGCCCTTAACCTCAAGCTCGGTAAGTTTACCCTTATCCCTTAGCTTGGAAAAGATGTGCGATAATCTGTCGCTGAGTCCGCTGAATGCTCCCATAATCTCTCCTGTAGGTTAACTGTCCAATATATCGAGCGCAGCATCCGCCGCCCTCTCGGCATCGCCGCCGATACCTTTAATATCGACAAGCGCTTTTCTTATACGTCTATCTCTGCCGACAAAGCCGAGTTTACTCTCAAAGTCCTCAAGAGACTTCTCCGCGCGCTTGAGCGCGTCGCGTACTCCTTGGGGCGTGATGCCGTGCTCCTCTGCCAGCTCGCCTAAAGATAAGTCATGGTCGTAATATCCCGTAATAAGCTGTCGCTGATATGGCGTCAAAAGCGCGCCGTAACAGTCGTTATATTCGCTAATATACAGTTTACCGTGCTTATCCATAGACTAAAGTAAAAATACTTGTTAAAGTAATTTTCCTTTATATTATAACCTTGCTCAATATCTATGTCAATAAAAATCTTAATATATATTGCCTATTTATATAAGAAAATACCCGCATGCTACGCCGCGGGTATTAACATCGCAACATTAATTACTATGAAATGGGAATCACTCAAACAGCGCGTCTATGAAATCACGGGCGTTAAACTCAAGCAAATCGTCCACCTGCTCGCCTACTCCCACGAATACGACTGGCAACTCGCGCTCTGCCGATATTGCGAAGACTACGCCGCCCTTAGCCGTGCCGTCCAGCTTATTGAGGATAATGCCGTCCATATCTATTATCTCGTCAAAGGCTTCTACCTGCGAAAGAGCGTTTTGTCCCGTGGTGGCGTCTATGACGATATACGTGCGGTAATCGCATTGAGGATACTCGCGCTCAACAACGCGGTTGATTTTGGAAAGCTCGTTCATAAGATTTTTCTTATTCTGCAATCTGCCCGCCGTGTCGATAAGCACAACGTCGGTGCCCTTAGCCTTAGCCGACGAAATGGCGTCGAATACTACAGCAGCGGGATCGGAGCCTTCCTCATGCTTGATTATCCTCACGTCCGAGCGCTTTGCCCATACCTCGAGCTGCTCTCCTGCTGCCGCGCGGAAGGTATCTGCCGCGGCAAGCACGACGCTCTTGCCTTTATCCTTAAAAAACCTTGCAAGTTTTCCCAGCGCGGTGGTCTTGCCTACACCGTTAACGCCTGCAACGAGAATAACGAGCGGGTAAGAATAAGGCTCGATATCATAATCTATCGTATCCGCCATAATGCTGCGGAGTAAATCCTTGGCATCCTCGGCGTCGGAGATACGGCGGCGGAAACACTCTTCCTTAAACTCGGAAAGTATATTATCCGTAGCTTCCACTCCCAAGTCGGAAGACAGTAGCACGCCCTCAAGCTCGTCGTAAAAGTCCTCGTCCAACTTCCTGCCCGTAAAGAGCGAATAAAACTTTTTTGCAAAGGCGTCTCTCGTCTTCTTGAGTCCTTGCGCAATCTTGCCGAATATACCCATAATACCTATATCCTCGTCTACTTGGTCTCGCTGTGCCTGACGGCTTCCTTAAGCGATACGGATACTATATCCGATACGCCTTGCTCCTGCATGGTTACGCCGTACAGCATGTCCGCCTGCTCCATGGTGGGCTTACGGTGCGTGATAACTATAAATTGAGTATCGTCAGAAAAACGCTTAAGATACTTGGCAAATAAATCTACGTTGGAATCGTCCAGCGCAGCCTCTATCTCGTCCAGAATACAGAAAGGCATGGGACGCAACTTGAGTATTGCAAAAAGTATCGCAATAGCAGTAAGCGCCTTCTCTCCGCCGCTGAGCAGAGACATACGCTGCAATTTCTTACCGGGGGGCTCTGCAAATATCTCCACGCCCGCCTCGAGAGGATCGTCGGATAGCGAGGTGTCGAGCTCCAGCTTACCGTTACCGCCGCCGAACAGCTCCTTGAATATCGCCTTGAAGTTGGCGTTGATCTTATTGAACTCGGTGGCAAAGCGCTCCGTCATCTCCTTGCTGAGGTCATTGATGATGTCCACTATATCCTGCTGAGCCTTGCGCATGTCGTCGCGCTGCAATGTCAACTCGCCATGACGCTCCTGCGTCTGCTTAAACATCTCGATAGCTTCCAAATTGACGGGACCGAGCTTATTCATCGCCCTCTTGAGCTTGACGATTTCAGGCTCGCCTTTATCGTGATCGTAGCTCTCCATACGGAAGCGCAGCGCGCCCTCGTAGTCAAGCTCGTACTCCTCGAGTATGTGCAGTCTCATCTCCTCGGCGTCCTCGTCTATCTTCTGCAAGCGAGATTCGTTGCGGACCTTTTCCGAATTGCCGTCTATCATGCTCTGCGTGAGCTTTTCCTTAAACGAATTGATTGCAGCCATCTCATCCGACAGAACCTTCTTGCGGTCGTCGAGAGCGGCAATCTCTTCCTTAATCTCGCTCTGACGGGCCTTGTCCTTGTCGCTGACAACGGCGTTGTCAATATCGCTCTCCGTCTGCTTTATCCTGCCCTCGGTAACGGCAATGGACGTCTTGATAGCTTCGCTCTCGGAAGTAATGGACTGACACTCGTTCTTAAGTCGGGAGATATTTTCGCCGTATACGGCGATGTTGTTTTCCAAAGTGGTGAGCTGCACTCTCAAGTCGCTGAGGATTGCGCCAAGCTCGCGGCTGCGCTCTTTCATGGCAGTGTAGCCTGCGCGACGCTCGCGCTCGCTCTCATCGTCCTGCACGGGCACACTGACGCCCGTATCTACGCTGCTGAGTCCGCTGTTGATAATATCTATCCTGCGCTTTACGCTGTCGCGGGCTGCGGTGCGCAATACAAGAGCGGCGTTGAGCTCGTCGCACTTGCTGCATACCTTATCCAGCCTCTGCTCCTCAGCCGCAAATGATATCTGCGCCTCGCGCAAGTCCTCGTCAAACGCGCGTAGCTGTTCTTGATATTCCTCGTACTCCTCTTGCGCCTTGCGGTAACGGCGGAGCGCGATATCGTACTCGCCCTTCATGCGCTCGATAGCCTCGCGGTACTCCTCCACCGTGCGCTCCTGCGAGAATACGTTGGCCATAGGCGAAGTATTCTTAGAACCGCCGCTAATCGAACCCGTGGTACTGATAAGGTCGCCGTCAAGGGTAACAATCCTGACGTTGTAGCCGTACTTGCGCGATACGCTTACGGCGTTGTCGATATTGTCGAACACAACCGTACTGCCGAGCAGACCGCTTACGATACTGCCGTACTTGGCATCGTAATCGATAAGCTCGGACGCAACGCCGATACAACCGTGCTCGTTAAGCACGCT
This sequence comes from uncultured Clostridia bacterium, assembly GCA_947175555.1. Taxonomy (GTDB): domain Bacteria; phylum Bacillota; class Clostridia; order Christensenellales; family UBA3700; genus Alloclostridium. The sequence goes on from CAMWNK010000018.1 coordinate 8,744, forward strand.
GCGGTAGCGAGCATCCAAGTCTCTGCTCTTATAGCTGGTCATGGGCAGGAAGGTGATAGAACCTATCCTGTTGGCTTTCATATAATTGATTATGTACTTAGTATCTTCCTCATTGCGGGTTACTACGTTCTGCAACGAGCCGCCGAGAGCCGTAACGATTGCCGTCTCGTAATCCTTGGGCACTTTAATCAGCTCGGCAACAACGCCCTCTATGCGCTCCGACAGCGCGGTATTGGTCTTAGCCGCCTGCATGAGATACTTAATCGCGCTCTTAAAGCTGTCGTAATCCTTGCTGTACTCCACAAGCATCTTCAGCCTCGACTCCACGCCGCTGATACGAGTCTGCAACTGATTGACCGCCTCGCGGTACTTTTCCGCCTCGTTGCCCGCGTCGTGCATGGACTGCATTACCTCGTTGCGAGAAGCAAGAAGTCTGTTGCATTGTGTGCGCAGTCTGTCGACGTTGGTCTCCAGCTCAGACTTAGAGCCCTCGCTGCTTACGATATCCTCTTTTAGACTCGCTATCTCCTCGTCGAGCTCGGCAAGACGCTCGAGCATTGTGTCGCGCTCTGCGGTAAGTTTACCGTAATTCTCCTTGACGTCGGCAATATTCTCCATCGCCTTGAGCAGTTCGTCATTACGGCTTTCCATCTCCTGCTCGCCGCTCGTTATGCGTGCAAGCAAGCTCTCGTACTCGTTATTGGCTTTAGCGTACTCCGCCTCTGTCTCGCCCTTTTCCTCGGTTGCCATATTGAGCTGAGATACGTAATACGATAGCTCCTCGCTCTTCTTGTCGAGATCCTCCTCAAGCGCGATAAGACGGCTCTCCGCCTCGGCTCTGCTGGTGGTAAGATGGCTCATCCTCTCAGACAGCGTATTTCCCGCGCCCTTAATACTCTCGGCGGCGACCGCAAGAGCCGTGAGCTCGTCGCGCAATCTGGACATATATACGTCCGTATTGCTAAGCTCTGCCATCTTGCGCGAATACTGCTTATCCGCGTCGGCGTATTGAGAACGCTGCAAGGACAACTGCTCCTCTATACCGTCGAGCACTTCGCGCACCTTGCGCTTAAGTTCCTCGCTGTTCTCATACTGGTAGATATACTCGTTGATTTCCAAGTCCTTGAGCTCGTCGCGCAGTTGCAGATACTTGCGCGCGTCTGCGCTCTGTCTCTCCAACGGCTCGAGCTGTCTGTCCAGCTCTGCGATGATATCCTCAAGCCTTTGCAGATTGCTCTCTACGCGCTCGAGCTTGCTCTGAGCCTCTTTCTTGCGTTTCTTATGAGTGGATATGCCTGCGGCATCTTCGAAAATATTGCGTCTGTTCTCGGGCTTGGCATCAATGAGCTCCGTAACTCTGCCCTGTCCGATTATGCTGTAACCGTCCTTGCCCAAGCCGGTATTGCGTATCATATCCTGTATATCCATGAGTCTGCATTGTATATCGTTGATATAATACTCGCTCTCGCCCGAGCGGAAGAGCTTACGGGTAATCTTGACTTCCTCGTAATCGAGATTGGCAAAAAGTTTGCGTGAATTGTCGAAATATAGCGAAACCTCGCTGTACGACATAGGCTTACGTCTTGCGGTACCGTTAAAAATAACGTCTTGCATGCTCTTACCGCGCAGCGCCTTGGCGCTCTGCTCGCCGAGCACCCATCTGACTGCGTCGGCAACGTTGCTCTTGCCGCAACCGTTAGGTCCGACTATACCCGTTATTCCTTCCTGAAATTCTACTTTCTTTCGGTCTGCAAAAGACTTGAAACCGAATACTTCAATCTTCTTGAAATTCAAAAGAGATTCTCCCAGCGTTTAATCTCAATAATTATAACATATGCGCGCGCGAAAAAACAACCGATTGAAAGATAAGGATAAAACCGCCTTAAGAGCGCAATGCCGCCCTCGCGCTGTCCTGCTCTGCGTCGCGCTTGCTGAATCCCTCGCCGCGCGAGACGAAAAGTCCCTCGACATATAACTCGGACATAAAGCGAGGAGTATGCACGTCTCCTATCGACGACGTGCGGAACTCAATCTTCTTGCCGGCATACTTTTCGTTGACAGCCGACTTATAATCGCCGCCGTAGCCCGCGCTGGCGCGTCTGATTTTTTTGCCGAGAAAGCGTAAGATAAATTCGCGCGCCTTATCCGCCCCGCCGTCAAGGTATACGGCTGCCGCAACGGCCTCGAATATATCGCAAGCAATCTTGACGGTAATGCCGCAAGTCGCCCGCAAATACTTATCCAGCCCCATATCGACTACTACCGCGCTCAGCGATCTGCGCTCCACTATGTTGATACGCATCTTGCTCAGCTCGCCCTCGTCAGCGTCGGGATAGGCGGCATACAGCTCGTCCGCTACGATAAAGCCGATGAGCGCATCGCCCAAATACTCAAACCGCTGATAGTCCTCTATCCCCTTGCCGTTGGCGTACGAAGGATGAGTAAGCGCAATATCCAGCAACGAGATATCGGTAAAGCTATAGCCTATAATCTGCTCGACTTCACAGACGTTCACTTGTTAAGCCCCTGAACTATCTTGGCAGGCACGTCGCGCTCCGCCATATCCTCAGCCTTAATTATAGCGTTGCAAAAGGCTGTGGCTTTACTTGCGCCGTGCGCCTTTACAAGCACCTTGTTAAGCCCGAGGAAGACCGCCCCGCCTACGGCGTCGCCCGACATCTTATGCTTGATATTACGCAAAACGGGCTTGAGCATAAGATATCCGAGTTTTGCCCTCAAGCCGCCCGACATAATTCCGCGCTTGATAAGGGAAAACAGCACGCTGCCCATGCCCTCGCTCGCCTTCATTGCCGCATTGCCTACAAAGCCGTCTGTTACGAGCACGTCCGCTACGCCCGTAAGAAAATCTTTAGCCTCTACGTTGCCGATAAAGTTGATGCCATCCGCCTCGCATAGCAGCGCATGAGCCGATTTAGTCTGAGCATTGCCCTTCTCCGCTTCCGCGCCGTTATTGAGCAATCCCACCTTAGGGGAAGATATGCCGTGTATCTCGCGCATGTACGCAGCGCCCATGACGGCGAATTCCTTAAGCTGCTCCACCTTGCAATCGACGTTGGCTCCGCCGTCTACGAGTATAGTATGAGTATCGTTAAGCGTGGGCATGACGGGACACATAGCCGCGCGCGTAACGCCCTCGCCCAGACCGAGTATAATCGTGCCGCCGATAAGCAGCGCGCCTGTATTGGCAGAAGAGACCATGCCGTCTGCGCCGCCGTCTTTAAGAAGACGCAATCCCTTTACCGTAGAAGACTCCTTCTTGCGGCGCACGGCAAGTGCGGGCGGATCGTCGCACGTAATTACCTCTTGCGCATCCAATATCTCAAGACGGGACTTGTCGTACTTATTCGCGCTCAAAATACTTTCTATATCCGCTCTTACGCCTGCAAGGACAACAGAAAGAGTCTTGCTCTTAGCAAGCGCATACAGCGCGCCTGCAACAGCCTCTTGCGGACAGAAATCTCCGCCCTGACAATCTACTATAATCTTCATAAAAAAACCTCGTATACGCCAAAACGACCGTGCTGTAACACGGTCGTCTGCATTCTTATAAATTAATAAGCATTATTGAGCTTGCTTAGCTGATACGTCTACTACAGGCTTGCCGTCGTAATAACCGCAATTACCGCATACTCTGTGATTCAATTTAAGCTCGTGGCAATGAGGGCACTCGGTCATGCCGGGCTTGGACAACTTCCAATTAGCCGACCTCGAACGCTTCTTAGCCTTGGATTTCTTACACTTAGGTACTGCCATCTACGGACACCTCCTCTTACTTGTGATTAGGTTGCTAAGCTATTATATAAGATTTAGCGAGCTATGTCAATTATTTTCAGCAACCTTTTTACCGATAACGGCATCGCGAGTATCGCGCGCTATTACTATCTCTTCGTTGGTGGGGATAACGAGCATCGTAACGGGCGAATTATCCTCCGATATTACGCTTATCTCCCCTCTTGCGCACGTATCCGACTTGCGCTTATCAAATCGAGCTCCCAAGAAATCGAGCTCCTTGCAGATGTCGGCGCGGGCTCTGTCGGAATTTTCACCGATACCGCCCGTGAATACGATAGCGTCGAGTCCGTTCATACCTGCGGCATAAGAGCCGATAATCTTGCGTATCTGATAGCCGAACATCTCGGTAACGAGTCGAGCCTTGTCGTCGCCTTCGTCTACGAGCTTATAGATATCCCTGCAATCGGAGTATCCGCATATGCCTGCAAATCCGCACTTTTTATTGAGATAAGCAAGCGTCTCGTCCAAGGTCATCCCCCTCTTGTGCGAAAGGTACTGCACTACGAAAGGATCGACGCTGCCGCTCCTCGTGCCCATGAGCATACCCTCAAGCGGTGTCATACCCATAGAAGTATCTACGCACTTGCCGTCCTTAACGGCAGAAATAGAAGAGCCGTTGCCAAGATGACAGGTAATTATTTTACCGTAAGGCATATTGCGAGACTTGAGCCAATCGATTGCCTCTGCGCTGACAAATCTATGCGATGCGCCGTGGAAACCGTACTTGCGCACGTGCAACTCCTCATAATCCTCGTATCTCACGCCGTACATATACGCCTTGGCAGGCATCGTGGAGTGGAATGCCGTATCGAATACCGCCACGTTGGGAACGCCGGGCATGGCTACCATGCACGAACGCACGCAACTGACGTTGGCGGGCATGTGCAAGGGGGCAAGATCCTTATCCGCGATAAGCGAGTCGAGCTTATCGGAAGTGAGCACTACGGGCTCGGTAGAGCCGGTGCCCGAGTGTACGAAGCGGTGTCCTACCGCCGCTATCTCCTCGCAAGACGAAATTACTCCGCACTCCTTGTCCGTAAGCAATGATATGAGCACGTTGAAAGCCGCCGTATGGTCTGCAAGCTCGACCTTGAGCTCCTTGCCGCCCTTTACTCCCTTATGCGATACATTGGGCTTATCGAAGCCGCTCGAGCCTATCCTCTCTATTCCGCCCTTACACAATACAGACGAGTCGTCCGTCTCTATAAACTGATACTTGAGCGATGAACTGCCTGCATTGACTACCAAAATCTTCATAACTGCCTCTCCTTACTCAGCCTTATTATCGTTATGCGACGCCTGAACAGCCGTAATTGCAACGACCGAAACTATATCGTCTACGCAACATCCGCGAGACAAGTCGTTGATAGGGCGCGCAAAGCCCTGACATATAGGACCGATAGCTTCCGCCCTCGAAAAACGCTGAACGAGCTTATAACCTATATTGCCCGCCTCGAGCGAAGGGAATATAAGTACGTTGGCATTGCCCGCAACACTCGAGTCGGGAGCCTTGAGCTGCGCTACCGCAGGCACTATTGCCGCATCGAGCTGAAGCTCTCCGTCAATAATGAGATCGGGGCGGGTGTACTTGACCAGATTGGTCGCGGCGACCACCTTATCCACATTTTCGTGCTTGGCGCTGCCCTTAGTGGAGAATGACAGCATTGCTATGCGGGGATCAATGCCCGCAAGCGTCTTAGCCGTATCGGCAGAAGAAATCGCTATATCGGCAAGCTGCTCTGCCGTGGGCGCGATATTGACGGCGCTGTCGCCGAATACCATCACCTCTTTATCCGTGTAAGGAGTACCCTCAAAACACATCAAAAAGCAACTGCTTACCGTACGTATGCCCTTGGCGGTCTTAATAATCTGCAATCCTGCCCTCAAGACGTTGCCCGTAGAATTGATTGCGCCTGCGACCATACCGTCGGCCTTGCCCTTACGCACGAGCATCGCACCGAAATTGAGGTACTGCTTAATCTTAACTCTCGCATCATCCAAGGTCATGCCCTTGGTCTTGCGGAGCTCGTAGAACTCCTGCGCGTATTCCTCGCTGTCCTCGGTAAGAGGATTGATTATCGTAATCCCGCGAGAATCGAAAGTGGGATACACCGTCTTGATCTTGGACTCGTCGCCGAGCAAGATAACATCTGCTATCCCCTTAGCAGCTATGATTTGAGCCGCTGCGACTGTACGGGGCTCCTCGCCCTCGGCAAGCACTATTCTCTTTTTAGCCGCTTGCGCTTTGGCTATAATGGCGTCAATTACTTTGCTCACTTCAGTTGCCTCCGAAACACTTTATTTTACATGAAAGCGATGTTATAATTATATCGTATCTATTAGGTTTTGTAAAAGGATTTATAAGGTTTTATGAAAATTACGGCGGTTATTTGCGAGTTCAATCCCTTCCATAACGGACATAAAAAACTGCTTGATTGCGCAAAAAAAATGCAAGGGAGCAAGCTGATAACCGTAATGAGCGGAGACGTCGTCCAAAGAGGGCTGCTGCCCGTCATCGATAAGTATACGCGCGCAAAACATGCTACTGTCGCAGGCTCTGATATTACTATAGAATTGCCGCCTCAGTATGCCTGCGCGCCTGCGGAAATATTCGCAATAGGCGGAGTGTCTTACGCCGTTGCCGCGGGAGCGGACTGTATAGCCTTCGGGAGCGAGAGCGGCGATATAGACGAGCTGTACGCCGCCGCGGAAATTACCGACGACGATAACGATGCGTTGAATGCCGCTATCAAAGAAAACTTAAAGTGCGGCATGTCCCACCCAAGCGCACGGCGGGAGGCGCTAAAGCAATGCGGATACGTAAAGGCTGCCGATACGCTCGACTCCCCCAACAATCTGCTTGCCATAGAGTACATAAAAGCAATCAAGCGAATCTGCCCCGCTATGCAGTGTATAAGCGTAAAGCGCGAAGGCGGAGCGCACGGCGACACAGAAATATGCGGAGATATATGTTCCTCATCCGCAATAAGAAAGGCTCTTGGCGAAAGGCTTCCGCCCATGCAATGCGTGCCGCCCTACGTATATGACGACCTTAAAAAGTACAAAAACAGCGACGATAGACTGTATGCAATAATCAAATATAATATAGCTACTAAACCTATTAAAGACATATGCGGCATGGCAGAGGGATTGGACGTAAAGATACAATCCGAAGCGGCAAAGTCAAATAGCATAGAAGAGCTCATCGACGCCGTAAAATCAAAGCGGTACACTCATGCTCGCATAAGGCGGATACTTACTAATATAGCGATATCCAATGTATGCGATATACGCGCGCTTAAAGACGTAAATATACAATATCTCAACGTGCTTGCAATGCGCGATGACGCAAGAGATTTACTCGCAGGATTTTCCGCACCTGCAACGGTGCGCCCTTACGATAAAGTAAGATTGAATATTGTAGATGACTTGAGTATGCGCGCAAGCGCAGTGTTTAAGGCGGCGGCATATGATTATGCCGAAAAAGCCTATATCCACAAGTAAAATTTGTTATTTATTAACGGGAGTTTCGGGCTGCTCGGTCGCCGTATCGACAGTGGGATTATCGCCTGCCGTCTCCGACATAGAAGCATCCTTATTTTTACTTTCTTTAAGTTTCTTTCTCGCAGACGCCTTGAGCGCGCGCTCCGCCTTACCTTTACCGACCAAATCAAGCATTGCGCATATAATAATTCCTGCAACGATAATTGCGGGTATGGCAATTAGATAATAAGGATTGAACGGTATAGTCTTTTCGCCGGGGACATATTCTTGCGTAGTGTATACTATGGCGTCGATATTGACGGTATTACCGTTGAGCGGCTCTATCCTTACGGTATGAGTGCCCAGTTTATCAAACACTTTATACAGCAATACTCTCTGGTACTCTACAGTCTCCGAATTGAAAGAAACGGTATCATACAGCTTATTGTCCAGATATATCTTAGCCGAGCCGTACTCAGGTCCCGTAACCGCAAGCAAAGCCAACGAATCGCCGTAGAATGAATACTCGAGGTGAGACTTGTCTGCCGTATTCTGATTGATGCCGCCGTTGACGGCTATGCAACCGCTCTTACGCATCCAATGCCCTTCGTACCATATAGACGTGCTGCTGTGAGGAACGTATACGCAATCCTCCATCATTATGCCTGCCGTTATCTCGGAAAGCTGAGCATTACCCTTACCCGAAAACTCGAGACGTACGGCAACGTACAGCCCGTCGCAACGCGCCATATATGCGTTGGCGTTATATGCGTTGTCGACGCCCGAAAGCTCGACGTACTCGTATTCGCCTTTCAGATTAGTAAGACGCAATTTTACGTCTACGTCCTCTATAATGCCATAGACACGTATGTAGTTGATCTCTCTGACCATATCAAACTGAGCATCGACATATACGGAAGAGTCCTCGTAGAACTCGAATTGACATACGTGCGCGCCGCCTACGGTCTTTCCGTTATTAAGCAAGCTGAGATCGCCGCCCGTATGATTGTATCCGCTGCCGCCCTCGCTGATGCGCCAGTGTGAATTGTCCACGTCGATATACAGATTGTCGGGGTACGCAAGCCCCTGAGACGCATATATAGGGGGATCGTATACGCTCATATCCGACTTCTTGGTCCCGGGATAAGACATGTCGTCGGCTGTAATGAGACGCCTTGTCTCTCCGCCGTCCTCGGATACAAGCAGCGCCGCGCCGTTAGCTCCCTCGGGCTGGAGCATGTATATGGTGAAGTCGTACACGTATCCGCCCTTGAGGTCCTCGCTCTTATACAGAGCGTACGAACCGCCTATCACGGGGATATTATTATCGAACATGACGGTACTGTAATCTCCTACCCCGAACACTACCCTGTAATAGCAAAAGCCCGAAGTAGTATTGACAAGATAAAATCTATAAGTTCCGTCCTTGGTAGGCTCGAAGTTAAAACGCGTCATAGCAAAGGAATACTTAGTATTGTCGTCCTCTTCTTCATAAGCCTCTATACCGCATACCGCGCTATCCAACGCGGAAGAATATGTGGGAGTTGCCGACGCATAACCCTTTATAGCTTCGTCCATAGTGCGATAAGGCACGTCGGAATACAGATTGTACTGCGCCGCATTGACGTTGACGCTCATCGCGCCATAGCTTGAGCACGATATCCTTTCTCCGCCCGCAATCGCCTCTATTGTAAGAGTATAGCCGTCGCTTACGTACTCGGACGACGACTTGTACACGTGCACGCCGCCTTCCGCCGTCCAGTTGCCCGAATTGTCGGTTACAGTAGCTGTAAGTACCGAGCCGCCGTACACCTCGGTAGTAGCCCTGAAATCAAACTCCGACGCATAGCCGAAATATACGCGCTTGCCTATGCCGTAATTATCGCTCTCGCATACTCTCGTATAATAATTGAATACGGGTATATATGTGTCGTAAGCATCGGCATAAGAGATAACTCTATCGCCCAGCGTTACGCCACACACGTCGGATATGAAAGACGACGCGTCCACGCCGAATATATCCGCCGCTGCCGCCGCTATCCTGTCATAGCCGCCGAATTCGCTGCCTTCGGTGAACGTATCGATAAAGCGAGACATCTTGTCCGTTCCGAAGCTGTGCATAAAACACAATAGCGCATACAGCGTCTTATCTTCTCCCGCTACGCCGCGATCGATGGATTTGAGTACGGAATATCCGTTGGAGAAGAATACCTCGCTCTTATCGGACGCGCCGTCGAATATATTGAAATAATCCTTATGGAACATATAGGAATTGTATGCGGCAAGCCGAGATAGCTCATCTGCAAATCCAGCCGCATTATCCAAGATACCGCTCTTTGCGCTCTCGCAAGTTGCGACCTCAAGCATTACGTCCAATCCTACCGCGCTGTTGCCTAGTTTATTGACGTCGAACAATCCCTCGAGAGAGTCAAAAGGCATCAGCACGTCGCAGTCGTCGTTGCTCTTATCGGTAAAATATATACGAACGGGAGAATTGTTGCCGTCCATACGGTTTTGAGAAATAGACAGCTTGATATATCCGCACACAGAGCGCCACCAAGAGACTGCGTCTTTAAGCGATCCTACTTGCTTGAGCGACGAGCTGGGGACGTAAAATCTGATATTGCCGCCGTCTATTAACGCAGGAATATCACCGTACGATACGCAATCGGATAAGTCGTCCTCGCTGTCCAACCCGTATCTGTAATAGGGGCTCTGCATAGCCCCGTCGAATGTAACCAAAAAGGGCTTGAGCTGAGTGTCGACGCTGCGCGGTCCTATATTGAACATCAATATACCGCCGACGTCATCCGCGCTTATCGATACCGTAGGCTGAATAAGATCGACCTTCTTTATCAATTCTCCGTCCGAGGATATAAGCGTAACAGTGTGATTGGACGTGCGTTCCTGCTCGGGTATAGTTACCGTAACGCTCTCCCCTTTAGGAAGATACAAGCCCGTAATGTGCGAGCCGTTGATGCGGTTGTCTATCATGATGCGCTTATATACGCGGGGATTATCCTTAAATTCCACTGCGCCGACAGGCGCGGAATAGACGTGAGCAAGAGACATGCCGTCTCCGTAAAACTCCTCGACGGCATCGGTGTAATTGACGTCAAGCGATGCGCCAGTACACGCCGACAATATAATTGCCGTCATGACGCACGCTATCAGCGCAAAAACAATCAACACCTTCTTTTTACTCATACGCAATGATTATATCATACATAAATAAAAATCTCAATTCTTATTGCGCTAATCAATACCAATCAATATATTTTAAGCGCAAATCTTGAGCTATACTGCCCTACTCGCCGCTTGATACCGCTATGAATAAGCCTACAAGCTGCCTTGCGTGTCTATACTTGCAATCTCGCACAATAATGCGCCATCTATAGCCTTTGTTGACCGAAAGGAAAATGACAGTGGCGCAGAATAACATTTTGCCGGCGAGTTTTATAATAATAGGCGTAAAAGCAGGTATTGCAATATGTATCTGACGATTGATTGCCTATACGCTTTTTTGTAATGCAATCCACAAACAAACGTTTGTATATCCGCATAAAAAGGGCGTATAATACAAAGTATGAGGACAATACTGCATTGCGACGCCAATAACTTTTACGCTTCCGTAGAGTGTATGTTGGACAGCTCGCTTAAGGGTAAAGCCGTAGCCGTATGCGGAGATCCCGCAAAAAGACACGGAATAGTGCTTGCAAAAAACGAGCTTGCAAAAAGCTATGGCGTAAAGACAGCCGAGACCATACACTCGGCAATGTCTAAATGCCCTAACCTCGTACTGGTACCGCCGCACTTTGAAAAATACGTGGAGATATCAGATAAGATATTCGATATCTACACGCAGTATACGGATAAGGTAGAGCCATTCGGAATAGATGAATGCTGGTTGGACGTAACGGGCTCAATCAAACTCATGGGAAGCGGCAAGGAAATAGCCGATAAGCTGCGCGAAAGGATTAAGCGAGAGATAGGCATAACGATATCTGTGGGCGTCTCGTTTACAAAAGTATTTGCTAAGCTGGGCTCGGATATGAAAAAGCCCGACGCCACCACGGTAATAAGCAAAGACGACTTTAAGAATATCATCTGGCCGCTGCCCGTCGGCGAGCTGCTTATGATAGGCAAAAAGACGCAGCTCAAGTTGCAATCTATGGGCGTAAATACTATAGGCGACCTCGCTACAACCGACCTAAGAGTGCTGAGGGCAAAATTCGGCATCAACGGAGACAAGCTGCGCTCCTACGCCCTCGGAGAAGAAAGCGGAGACGTGCGCGAGTATTACAACGGGACGGTGCATAAGAGCGTGGGCAACTCCACTACTATGCCAAGAGACGTATCGGACAGAGAGGAATGTATATCCGTAATATCCATGCTGTGCGAAACGGTAGCGGGACGGCTGCGCAAGGGCGGATACCTTGCTCAAGGCGTATCGCTGTCATTGCGATATAACGATTTGACGCATATGTCTAAGCAGGCCGTCATCCCCTCGCCCACTCACAACAGCGCAAAACTGCGCGACTACGCAACCGCCCTGCTCGATAAGTGTTACAAGCCGAAAATCGACAGACCGCTCAGGGGCATAGGCGTAGCCGCTTTTTCTCTGACAACAGAGGACGCAGGCGTGCAACTTACTATGTTCGACAATCCCCAAGCAGAGGAAAAGAGCGAAAGACTGGACAAAACCATTGATAAAATACGCTCGAAATACGGCTTTAATTCCATTAAATACGCCTCGTCAATCAAGGACGCGCTGCTGTGCTATGACCTCGAGGACGGCGACGACGACGGATATATACCATTCAAAAAATAGGACGCCAAGCTGCGAAAATAATAAATAATTTATATCATTATAATTACTTACAATACCAATGCCCTATACAATATAATAGCTTACTCAAGCATTTGCCTTATATTGCGCTCTCCGCATAAATTATCAAAGGCAAATATCTTGCAGAATAGTAAAAAGAAAAGACGCGAGAGACACCCGCGTCCTTGACACAATATAATAATACTTATTAAAGCCGTGTAGCCAATTCCTTTATATATCCGCTGAGCTTGGGCGAAAGCTCTTTATTGCGCAGAGCGTACTCTATAGTGGCTTGTATAAATCCGAACTTATCGCCTACGTCGTAGCGCAGTCCTTCCATGTCATAAGCGTACGCGCCCGTAGTCTTAGCCAGCACCTGAATGGCGTCGGTAAGATAGGTCTCGCCGTTGCCGCGCGGCTTAAGCGTGCGGATAATATCGAATACGTCGGGAGTGAACACGAATCTGCCCATACTGGCAAGCTGAGAAGGGAGCTCCTCTATTGCAGGCTTTTCGATAATATCCTTGATGAGGGTGTATCTGCCCTTTACCGCTCCGGGGTTGACCACGCCGTATTTAACAGCCTCTTCCTTAGCAACTGTCTGACAGCCTATGACGGTCTTGCCCGTATTGTAGTATGCGTCTATAAGCTGCTTAAGCCCCGTCCTGCCGTCCGACGTCTCCTTGGTATACATCACGTCGTCGCCGTACACTACGGCAAAAGGCTCGTTGCCGATAAACGCCTCCGCCTCCATGACCGCAAAGGCGGAGCCGTTCATCTCCTTTTGTCTCACATAATGAATATGCGCCATATCGGAAATGTCGCGCATGCGGGAGAGATACTCCTTCTTACCCGTCTTGATCAACAGCTGCTCGAGCTCTACAGATATATCAAAGTGATCTTCGATACACTTCTTGTTCTTGCCGAGAATGATTATTATCTCATTGATACCGCTGTTTACGACCTCCTCCACGATGTACTGCAATGTGGGTATGTCGACTATCGGCAGCATCTCCTTGGGTATCGCCTTGGTCGCGGGTAAAAATCTCGTGCCGAAGCCCGCCGCGGGTATTACCGCCTTACGTACCTTATTCATATTATCCTATCCCCCTTACTATATATCTACAATATAATATACGCGCGAGAAAATCAAGCCTTGCCGCGTATATACCCGATGACCTCGTCCGCTATCGCCTCGCGGGCTATCGAGCCCTCGAATCTTACCTGCTTGCTCTCCAATCCGCGCAAAGGCTCGGGAATTTCCTCACCCGTCAACTCGCTGAGTTTATCCGCCGCCGCATACGCGTCGCTTATGCGCTCGCCAGATATCGCCGCATAGACGTCCGCAGGGAACTTATAGGGATTGGCAGTAGAGACAATAACGCAAGGTCTGTCGCTCTTACAATCATTATATACGCCGAAGGCTACTGCCGTGTGCGGATCTATGAGATAGCCGTAATCGGAGTACACCTCGGATATGGTATCGAAGGTGCCCTGCTCGTCGGTATATCCCGCGTCGAAGAGCTCGCGCAATGCTTTGAGTTCGTCCTTGCTTATGCTATACCTGCCGCTGCTCTTGAGCTGAGCCATGCGCTCTGCCGTGAGAGCGTCGTTCCTGCCGCTTATCTCGAATATAAGCCTCTCGAGATTGGAAGATACGAGTATATCCATAGACGGGCTGATCGTCTTATAAAAATCTCTGCCTGTATCATACACGCCGCTATCGAAAAAGTCGGTAAGCACCTTGTTGCTGTTGGAGGCGCATATGAATTTACCTACAGGCATGCCCATGCGCATTGCATAATATCCTGCAAGTATGTCTCCGAAGTTGCCCGTAGGCACGCAGAAGTCTATCTTGTCGCCGAACTTTATCTTGCCCGAGCTCACAAGGTCGCAATATGAAGAAACGTAATACGCTATCTGCGGCGCAAGTCTGCCCCAGTTGATGCTGTTGGCGGAAGAAAGTTTATAGCCGTCTTTAGCAAGTCTGTCCGCCATATCGGCAGAGGTGAATATGCTCTTGACAGCAGTCTGCGCGTCGTCGAAGTTGCCGTCAATCGCGCATACATGCACGTTGGCGCCCGACTGAGTAATCATCTGCCTGCGCTGCATATCCGATACGCCCTGCGAGGGATAAAAGACTATGATGTCCGTGCCGTCCACGTCCTTAAATCCTTCCATAGCCGCCTTGCCCGTATCTCCCGACGTCGCCGTAAGAATAAGCGTCTTATCCTTAGCCCCGACTTTGCGCCTGCCCGCAGTGAGCAGATGAGGAAGCATGGTAAGCGCCATATCCTTGAATGCGCAAGTGGGACCGTGCCACAGCTCGAGCACGTATATTCCCTCGCCCAGCGCGGTGAGCGGACAGGGATCGTCGCCGTAAAATCTTGCGTAAGCGTCTGCCGTAAACTCACTCAGCTCCTCAATCGTATAGCCGTCGAGGAACTTAGACAGCACGTATGCCGCCCTGCCGTTGTAATCCATAGCATACAGCTCTTCCCACTCCTTAGCATCGAGTGTAGGAAATGACTCGGGGACGTAAAGTCCTCCGTCGGGAGCAATGCCCTCTACTATTGCCTGCGCAGCCGTGCGCACTATGTTTTTATTCCTTGTACTGATATAATTCATAATCAATAATCCTCGCCTATAACCGCATCTTGCAGCTTTTTATGTAATTTAGAATCTATATTACGGAGTATGTCGTCCATCTCCTCATCGCCCATACAGGTATTCCTGCCCTTAGCGTACAGACCGTCTATAACGTCCTTCATCGCCGCTACAACGGGGTGCTTCTTGTCAATCTCCCTATCTTTGGGCACTTTGTAATATCCGTTGATCCAATAAGCTATGCCCGCAAGTCCGCTGTGGCTGTCCACCGCAACCAAGGGCACGCGATTGAGCAACTTCTCTGTATTGAATATATTGTATATCTCCACGTCCTTGAGCAATCCGTCGGCGTGTACGCCCGCCCTCGTGGTATTGAAATTACGTCCCACAAAAGGCGTACGCGGAGGTATGGAATAGCCCATCTCCCTCTCGAAATAATTTGCTATATCCGTAATCACGGAGATATCCATGCCGCCCGTCTTGCCCTTGAGCGACGTATACTCTATCACCATAGCCTCTAAAGGACAGTTGCCCGTGCGCTCGCCTATGCCGAGCAACGAACAGTTGACCGACGAGCAACCGTAAAGCCATGCCGTAGCGGAATTGGTAACCACCTTATAAAAGTCGTTATGCCCGTGCCACTCGAGCTGCTCGCTGGGCACTTCCGCATAATATTTCAGTCCCGCTATAATGCCGGGGACGGAGCGGGGCAAGGTTGCGCCGGGATAGCTGATACCGTAGCCGAGAGTGTCGCACGCTCTTATCTTGATAGGTATGCCAGACTCCTTGGACAGCTGCATCAGCTCGCGCGCAAAAGGCACGACAAAGCCGTAGAAATCAGCCCTTGTAATGTCCTCGAAATGACAGCGCGGCACAATGCCCATATCAAGCGCGGACTTGATTATTCCAAGATATTTATCCGCCGCCTCGCGACGAGTCATGTGCATCTTCTTGAATATATGATAATCGGAGCAGCTTACGAGTATGCCCGTCTCTCTTATCCCCATTGACTTGACAAGGTCGAAGTCCGCCTTATTCGCCCTTATCCAGCTGGTAATCTCGGGGAACTCGTAGCCAAGCTCTCTGCACGCTTCAACCGCCTTGCGGTCCTTATCCGTATAGAGGAAAAACTCGCTCTGCCTTATCATACCGCTCTTGCCGCCGAGCTTGTGCATGAGCTTATAAAGGTGCTTTATCTGCTCAACGGTAAATGGCGACGTAGACTGCTGTCCGTCGCGGAAAGTAGTATCTGTGAGCCATATTTTTTCGGGCATGTCCATGGGCGTATTGCGGAAGTTGAACGACGTCTTGGGCACGGTGTCGTAATCGAAAATCTCTCTGTAAAGGTTGGGCTCTTTTACGTCTTGCAACGAGGGATACCACGTGGTATCCGTAAGTACGTTCCTATGCTTGTCCAATCTAATCATTTATGTAATCTCCTCAGGCGTCCTCGCCGGAAAGTTTTGCTCTCTTATCTTCTATCTGCAAGCCTTTAATCATCTCGAGCATATCGCCGTCGAGAAAGGCGTCAAGCGAGTATAGCGTCATACCTATGCGGTGGTCGGTAACCCTGCCTTGAGGATAATTATACGTCCTTATCCTCTCCGACCTATCGCCCGTACCTACCTGCATACGGCGGTTACGCGCATATTCGTCGTCCGCCATAGACTTGTAATAGTCGTACAGCCTTGCCTTGAGCACGCTGTAAGCGGTCTCCCTGTTCTTAATCTGCGAGCGCTCGTTCTGACACTCGACGACTATACCCGTAGGGATATGTGTCATCCTTATTGCAGACTCCGTCTTATTGACGTGCTGTCCGCCCGCGCCCGAAGAGCGGTAGGTATCTACCTTGATATCGCTCTCGTTAAGCTCTATATCCACGTCCTTTGCCTCGGGCAATACGGCTACGGTAACCGTAGACGTGTGTATCCTGCCCTGCGACTCCGTCTGAGGTACGCGCTGTACTCTGTGAACGCCGCTCTCATACTTGAGCATGGAGAATACGCCCTTGCCGCTTATCATGAATACGCTCTCTTTTACTCCGCCGAGGTCGGTCTCGTTGATGCTCATCTGCTCTATCTTCCAACGCATACGCTCGGCAAACCTGCAATACATGCGCTGCAATACCGCGCCGAACAGACCTGCCTCCTCGCCGCCCGCGCCCGAACGTATCTCCATAATGACGTTGCGTCCGTCGTCGGGATCCTGCGGCAGAAGAGCCTCTTTAATCTCTTCCTCCAGCTCCGCCTTATCCTTCTTGAGCCTGTCGATATCTTCCTTCGCCAATGCGACAAGCTCGGCATCGCTGCCGTCCGAGATAATCGCGTCGCACTCGTCTATATCGCCCGATAGCTTATTATATCTATCGTAAAGCATAGCCGCCGCCTCGCAATCGGAATGCTCCTTGGCGTACTTCTTCCACTTGTCCATATCGGCGATGACCGCCGCGTCGGAAAGCAGTGTGGAAAGCTCGGCATATCTATCGGCGATGCTCTTGAGCTTATCTATCATACCGACTCCTTAAGACGAGCGATAACCATCCTCTCTACGCCCTGCATATCTTTAATAATTTCTACATCGTAGCTTGCATCGAGCATAGCCTTGACATCTGCCGCCTGTCCCGCGCCCACCTCGAGCGCAAGATGTCCGCCCGCATTGAGATAGGTCGCCGCGTCCTTAGCCAAAATCCTGTAATAGTCAAGTCCGTCCGATCCGCCGTCGAGAGCTATGCGCGGCTCGTGATCCTTCACCTCTACATCCAGTCCGTCTATATCGGCGGACGGAATATAAGGCGGATTGCTTATAATCAAATCGAACTTGCCCTTGATGCTTGCAAACATATCGCTTTGTACAAGAGCAATCCTATCGTTGAGATTGAATTTATCTACATTGCCTTTTGCCACGTCGAGCGCGTCGGACGACACGTCGGCAGCGACAATGGACGCATCGGTAAGATGAGCTATAGCTACAGCTATACAACCGCTGCCCGTGCACATATCGAGTACGCGCGCTCCGCTGCCTATACGCTTGACAGACTCGCACACAAGCTCCTCCGTCTCGGGACGGGGACACAGCACTCTGCCGTCAATATCTATGGCATATCCGTAAAAGTCGCAACTGCCTATTATCTGCCACAGCGGCTCGCCCGACGCACGCCTTACGGCAATTTCTTTAAGCGCGTCGAACTGAGATCTCCTTATATACGTCTGCGCCTTGAGCTGAGACCTCTTAAGTCCCGTAACGTGGCATATCATCCAATCGAGGTCGCTATCTTCCTTGACCAGTCCCGATAAGTCCTCGCGCGCCTTTTTCATAAGCATGTTGGTATCGAACGTCTTCTCGGGCAACGTGGAATCCGCATCCATGGCAAGTACCGTATTGAACGCAGTTATCGCTACCTCTACCATGGAGTCGTCGGGCTGACGCGTGGTGAGCTTCTGTAACAAAAGCCCGGGCGCCTTGAGCGCTCTGACTAATACGTTGTCGAACTTGGCCATAAGTTTAAGAATCTCATAGCTTATGCCCATAATCGGTATCATAAGCAACAATCGCCAGCCAAAATCCGCAAGGAATTGCAAGGGCTTAGGCGCCCAAGCGTCGGATAAAGAGAATATCAGATTGAGGTCGCATACCGTAAGCACCAGCACACCGATAACCATAATCAGCACCATAAAGGTAGTGCCGCATCTATCGTGCACGGTGGTCATCTTCTGCACGTTCTCGACGGTAAGAGGAAGGTCGCGCTCGTATGCGTTGATTGTCTTGTGCTCCGCCCCGTGGTACATATACGTGCGCTTGATGTCCTTCATGAGCGAAGTGAGCACGATATATAATACGAAAATTATCAGTCTGATAACGCCTTCTGCAAAGTTCATTCCCAGCTTAACGCCTGTCGAATTGACGTAAGCTGCGGGGATAAGCGACTCTATCCCGTTGCGCACAAGCAGGGGCAAAAATACGAATAATCCTACCGCGAGCACCACGCCCAATATCACAGATATGAACATGACTACGCTGTAGATATCTATCTTAAACGTCTTAGCAAGCCACTTCTCGAATTTTGTGGGCTCGCCCTCCTCGTCGCCGAACACCTCGCCGCTGCGCATCAGCGTCTTGACTCCCGATACCATAGAGGAAAAGAAATTGAGCACGCCTCGTATTATCGGCGTGCGGAACAAGACGTTCTTATCCTTAACGGGCTTGATATATCTGCTCTCGACGACAATCTCGCCGCTTTCGGTACGGCAAGCCGTAGCCATGCTGCGCTCGCCGCGCATCATAACGCCCTCTATTACTGCCTGTCCGCCTATTGATACACTCTTTTTTCTCATTATTTATCCGTCCGCGCCCACGCGCATATATATAAATAAACAAGCGCACGATAGGATTGGCGCTTGCTTAAAAACAGAGTGCAAAGATAACTCTGCACCCGTCCACAGTTATTGCTACTTATTCAAATTATAACGGTTCTTGAATTTCTCGACTCTGCCGCCGGTATCTACGAGCTTCTGCTTGCCTGTAAAGAAAGGATGGCACTTATTGCAAATTTCCACCTTGATTACGTCGGCCTGCTTGGTGGTGCCGCACACGAATTTAGCTCCGCACGCGCACTCGAACACCGCGTCGTGATATTCGGGCTGTATATTCTCGTTCATATAATCACCTCAAATACTTTATTGCGTAGTCAATTATACATATTTAATATAGCTAAGTCAAGCGATAGGGGTAACAATATTTTATTTTGCCGCTTGATATTTGAATTATTTAGTGCTATAATATTCCCAATCGAATTGACGAGGTGTTTATGAATTCGTGGATTTTAGAAGGCGAGCGTAAAATAACGGCTGTCAACGAACCCGACGAGGCTATCCCGACGGGACATGCAAAAGTAAAAATCATAAGAGCGGGCATTGACAACAAGGACCTGTACAATTACGGCAGAAAAAACCGTACTATCTACGATTATGCGTCCAAAATCATCCCTTGCTCTTCCGCCGTAGGGCTTATAAGCGAATGCCCGACTCACGAGTATAAAATCGGTCAGCGCGTACTGCTCTCTTCTCTGCCTAAAATCAAGGGCGAAACCAGTTATGACAAAGGTTGTCTGCGCGATTACGCAACGGTGCCCTTCAACAACATTTACGACGTCCCCGACAGCATCGAGGACAACGATCTCGTATTTATCGACACAATCGCCACCGCGTGCAACCTCATGGAAAGACTGTCTTTGCAAAAGACTCAAGTCGTATTGCTCAGCGGCGTCTCGGTTACCAACATTATACTTGCCCAGCTGGTAAGATATCATCAGGCGCTGCCCATAATAATCGATAAGAGTGAAGAAAGACTGGCTTTTGCCCAGGAATTCGGAATAGATATGGTAATAGACTCCTCAAGCGAGAACGTGGAGTATATGGTAAAGAGCTTTACGTCAGGCAAGATGGCTTCCGCGCTCATCATAGACGCGGACATTTCCGACGGTATCGACGCCTCTACCCGTTGCCTCAGCCGCGGCGGTAAAATCGCGCTGATTAACGCTAACGGCGATACTAAATATCATAGATTCGACTTGATAAACATTCTCGAAAACGAGCTTACCATATTCGGAGTAAAGAACGGTATCGGTAAAGTAAGCATGGCAATCAACCTGCTTGCAACGGGCAAAGTAAAAGTATCCGACCTCATTAAAGAGACGATAGGCTTTGCAGACGTGCCGGATACTTTGTCTAAGCTGTACGACGCTCAGTCGGTATTACTCAAAAAGACTATTGTAAAATGTAATTCTTGATTATAAGTACGCGGCAAGAGAAGATATACTGCCCGCGCCCATCAATAAGATAACGTCGCCTTTATCAGCCGTCTCGAGCAATCGGGCGGCTTTTTCGTAATCGCAAGCATACTTTACGTTGTAACCTTTCTTACTGATTGACACGTACAAGTCGTATGCGGCTCCGCCCTCGATATAGTCTTCCCTCGCCCTGAACGTGGGAAGAATGATTATCTCGTCAGCCATGGCAAACGAGGTGCTGAACTCGGTAATAAGACTTTTTGTGCGCGAAAAGGTATGCGGCTCGAATACGGCAATCAGCTTCCCTTCTCGCCCGAACACGCGTGCGGTATCTATGGTTGCGGATATCTCGTCGGGGTGATGAGCGTAATCGTAAATTATCTGCGCGCCCTTTGCGCTGACGCCTTTCTTCTCGAATCTGCCCTTCACTCCGCAGAAATCGCACAGCGCAGAGCAGATAACTTCCGCATCTATTCCGCAAGCGACACAGCACGCTACCGCCGCTAAGGCGTTGAGAATATTATGCTTGCCGTATATAGGTAAATCTATCTTACCAACCCTTTCGCCCTTATTACATACGAAGAATGAATATCTGCCGTCCTTATAGGTAATGCGCTCGGGATAGTAATCGCAATCCTTGCCGTAGCCGAAAGTAATCGCATTATAGCCTCGCACATCTATATGCGGCAGCGCGTCGCCGTATAATATGACAGTAGCCCCGAGCTTGCCGTTGTGTACGAAGTCATTATATGCCTTAACCATAT